>NZ_JBMPQA010000010.1:0-175511 GCF_049725055.1 Pseudactinotalea sp. Z1739
GGCTCAGACCATATGAGGGTGGTGGGGTTCTGAGTCTTGACGGGTCCAGGGCCTCACGGTGCAGATTCGTGGATCATCCCCCAGAGTGGCTGGGGGTGCCGACATGCAGCGGAGGCCCTGGTGTTCAGTGAGGTTACGGCGATTGGGTTGGATGTGCACGCGCGTAGCGTGCGAGCGGCGGCGTTGGACACCTCGACCGGTGAGTTGATCGAGGTGGGGCTACCTGCGGATGGCGGGCAGGTCACCGAGTGGGTGGCAGGTATCGCGGCTGGTCATGGGCCGGTGCACGCAGCGTACGAGGCGGGCCCGACGGGTTTCGGGCTCGCCCGGAAGCTGATCGCGGCGGGGGTGCCGGTCACGGTCGCGGCGCCATCGAAGATCCTGCGTCCCGCCGGGGAGCGGGTCAAGACCGACAAGCGCGACGCGCTGCTTCTGGCGCGGTTGCTGCGGATGGAGGAGCTGGTGGCGGTGCGCGTCCCGACGGTGGCCGAGGAGGCCGCCCGGGACCTGGTGCGTGCCCGTGATGACGCCCGGGTGGAGTTGATGGCTGCCAGGCACCGGCTGAGCAAGCTGCTGCTGCGCCGGGGGATCGTCTACGACCAGGGCAAGGCGGCCTGGACCGGGGTTCACGACGCGTGGCTGCGGCGGGTCCGCTGGGAGGGGCTCGAGGATGCCGGGGCCGGGACTCTGGCGGCGTTCGACGCCGCCTACGACGCGGTCACCACGATCGGTGCCCGCCGGGACCGCCTCGACCGCGAGATCCTCACCGCGGCCGCGGACAGCGAGTTCACCGCGACCACTCGCCGGCTGGGCTGCCTGCGCGGGATCTCCACCCTGACCGGGTTCGCCCTCGCGGTGGAGATCGGCGACTGGCACCGGTTCACCGGCCGCACCATCGCCTCCTACCTCGGCCTGGTGCCCAGTGAGCACTCCTCGGGCGGCACCCGACACCTGGGTGCGATCACCAAGACCGGCAACACCCACGCCCGCCGGCTGCTGATCGAGGCCGCCTGGCACCACAAGAGCGCCTACCGGCCCGGGAAGACCATGCGGGACCGGTGGGCCCTGGCGCCCGCCACCGTGGCCGCGCGCGGCGACGCCGGCAACCGGCGCCTGCACCACCGCTGGCAGGTCCTGACCAGCCACAAGAAGAAGCACACCATCGCCAACACCGCGATCGCCCGCGAACTCGCCGGCTGGTGCTGGTCCCTGGCCACCATGGACTAGCCACCCGAAAGCTCGTTCGCCGGCCACCGGGCCGGGGAGCATGCAGCGTGAGGAGCGCACCAGCGATTCGCCTGTGAGCAGCCGGCACCCGCCGGCCACGCTCGACCTCAGACACGCTCGGACGCTCTCGCCGGAACACGGTCATGCGGTAACCAACCCGCGCATATCAGACTGACCACGCGTCACCAGACACGCCGCACCCCGACCCGCCCCCAGCGAACGACGAAGCGCCGCCAGACACGGCCAGTCCGGCGGCGCTTCACCCTGCCCACTTGACAAACAAGCCCCACATATCAGGCGAGGGGATCGTCCTCACCCCACGGGACCAGCCGCAACCGGCGCGCCTCGGTGGGCAGGTGCCCGGCCCGGGCCCGCAGTTCGGCCACGGTGTCGGCACCGGCGCGCACCATCCGGCCCGAGTAGGCGTCCAACTCCCCGCCGGCCAGGGCCAGGCAGAGCCGGGCCACCTCCTCCGGGCTGGTCCACTCGGTGCGGTCGGCGTGAGCGGCCATCACGGCGGTCATGTCGGTGCGCACCACGCCGGGGGCCAGGTCGAAGGCGAAGATGCCGTGCTCCGCGCCGGCCAGGGCGGTGGCCCCGGTGATCCGGAACAGCGCGCTCTTGGAGGCGTTGTAGCCGCTGGACTCAGCATTGTCGCGCACCCCGGAACCGGAGTTGATGTTGACGATCCGGCCTCCGCCGGAGGCGATCATGTGCGGCACCACCTCGCGGGTGAGCAGGTAGGGGCCCTTGACGTTGGTGGTCAGCACCTGCCACCACTCCTGGGCATCGACCTCCCAGAGCGGGGCTTCCCGGTGGTTCAACCCCGCGTTGTTGACCAACAGGTCCACCTGCCCGAAGGTCTGCAGGGCCTGCCCGACGGCGGCGCTCACCTGGGCGGCGTCGGTCACGTCGCACCCGATCGGCAGCACCGCCGGGGTCGGCGCGCCGGTGGCGGCACCGACGTCGGCAGCCAGGTCCTGCAGCCGGCCCGTGTCCCGGGCCAGGGCTACTACCTGCCAGTTTGCGCTCACCAGCGCTCGAACCAGATGGGCGCCGATACCGCGGGAGGCTCCGGTGACGATGGCGACGGGCATGAGGGGGCTCCTGGGGGTTCAGTGGATCAGTTCGTGGACGCGGCCACGGGCCCATGACTCGGCCCGGGTTACCGCGGTCAGGTCCAGCTGTGCCGGTCCGAGGTGTTCGGCGACCACTCTGGCTACCGTATCGACGATGGCCGGGAAGCCGATCCTGCCGGAGTGGAACGCTGCCACGCACTCCTCGTTCGCGGCGTTGTAGACCGCCGGATGGGTGCCCCCGGCCTCGGCGGCCGAGCGGGCCAGTGCCACCGCGGGAAAGGCTTCATCGTCCAGCGGGTGGAACTGCCAGGACTGGGTGATGGACCAGTCGGTGGGAACATCGACGCCGTCCAGCCGGTCCGGCCAGGACAGGCCCAGGGCGATGGGAACGAGCATCCGGGGCGGGCCGATCTGGGCGATGGTGGAGCCGTCCCGGAACTCCACCATGGAGTGGATCTGCTGCTGTGGGTGCACGACGACCTCGATTGCGGCCAGGGGCACATCGAAGAGCAGGTGCGCCTCGATCACCTCCAGGCCCTTGTTCACCATCGTGGCCGAGTTGGTGGTGACCACCAGGCCCATGTCGAAGTTGGGATGGGCCAGCGCCTGGGCGGGGGTGACATCCGCCAGCTCCGCCCGGGTGCGCCCACGGAACGGGCCGCCGGATGCGGTGAGCACCAGACGTCGCACCTCCTCGCGCCGGCCACCACGCAGGGCCTGGGCGATGGCCGAGTGCTCGGAGTCCACCGGCACGATCTGATCCGGGCGCTGCTGGGCGGCGCGCACCAGTGCCCCACCGGCGATCAGGGACTCCTTGTTCGCCAGCGCCAGGGTGGAACCGGCGGCGAGTGCCGCCAGGGTGGGGCCCAGGCCCACCGAACCGGTGATGCCGTTGAGCACGACGTCGGCACCGTTGCCGGCCACCTCCGCGGCCGCCTCCGCTCCGGTCCGCACGTCCACATCGGGCAGGGACCGGCCCAGGCTGCTGGCCCGGGCGGCCAGCGCGGTCGCGAAGTCCGCGGCGCTGCCGGTAGCCAGGGCGACCTGGGCGGGGGCGTGCTGGAGAACCTGTTCGGCCAGCAGGTCCAGGTCCGACCCGCCGGCTGCCAGCGCCACGACAGCGAAGGAATCCGGGTGCGCGGCGACGACCTCCAGGGCCTGGGTGCCGATCGAACCGGTGCTGCCCAGGATGGTCAGCGTGCGGGTCACTCCACCGCCAGGAGGATGTCGATCGCTCGATCCAGGTAGGCATCGACGGGACCCTCGGCGTAGGCGCGCGACCGCGGGGCGGAGGGAAAGGTGACCGACCGCAACTCGGAGGCGCTCAGGTGGGCACCTTCATCGAAGTAGGCCACCAACCGGTCCAGGGCGGCGTCGACGGCCTCGCTGTCGTAACCGCGGCCGCGCTCGGGTGGGGCGAACCGCTCCCCGGGCGGACGTACCAGGCGCGGATACAGGGAGGTGGCGCGCTCGGCCACCTGCTCCATCCAGGCGTCCTGGCTGGCACTGGTGACGAACTCGCTTCGGTCACGTTGGATGAATGCGGCCTCGAGTCGGTCCAGGGCCGCGTCGACCGCTGCCGGGTCGTAGCCGTGCCGGACCAGGTCGAAGGCGGCCGAACGCACATCGGCGCTACTCATCCCGGTGTCACCGCTCTCGTAGGCCGACTTGGCGCGCTCGAAGAACTCTTCGACCTCCTCCCGGTCGTAGCCACTGGCCCAGCGACCGACCGTGGGGAACAGGTCCTCCATGCCGCGCTCCTTCCTGTCCTGCGAATCCGGTTCTGCCGAGAAGTATTCCGTACCGGCACCGATGTGCGATTACTGCCAGTACCGTGCCACAACCCGGGCGTCGGCGCGGCGCGCACTCGCCCGACCGGCCGAGATCACGTGCCCAGGAGCAGGAACTGGGCGACGTACACCACCGGCGCGGCCACCAGGATCGAGTCCACCCGATCGAGCACTCCGCCGTGCCCGGGCAGCACCGTGCCCATGTCCTTGACCCCCAGATCACGCTTGAGCAGTGATTCGGACAGGTCCCCCACCGTGGCTGCCACCACCGTGAGCAGCCCGAAGACCACACCGACCCACCAGGCCCCGCCCAGAGCCAGCACGGTCAGGGCGACGCCGGTGATCACGGTCAGCAGGATCGACCCGCCGAAGCCCTCCCAGGACTTCTTCGGGCTCACCGTGGGGGCCATCGGATGTTTGCCGTAAAGCGCCCCTGCGGCGTACCCGCCGACGTCATTGGCCACGACCAAGGCGATGAAGGTCAGCACCAGGATCGGTCCGGACCCGGTGAGCATCAGGATCACGAACCCGGCCAGGAACGGGATGTAGGCGGCGGCGAAGATCGCTGCGGTGGCATCTCGTAGCGCGGGCGGCCCGCTGCCATCGAGCACCCGCCAGACGAACGTTCCCCCTGCGGTGAGAATGAATGCCACCCACATCGCCTCGATCCCCGAGGTGTAGGCGGAGATGAGGATCCCGGCGGCCCCCACCAGCAGCGGAAGCAGCGGGATCCTGATGTCCCGGGTTCGCACCGCGCGGGCCAGTTCCCACAGGGCTACCCCACAGGCGAGGGCCACCAGCACCACGAATCCCTCGGTGCGGATGAACAGCGACGCCACCAGCACCGCGCCCAGCACCAGACCCACACCGATCGCCCAGCGCAGGTCCCGGCCGGCGCGCGAAGCGGGCGGCTCGGCCGCCCGCAGCGCCTGTTGCGGGTCGAGGGCCGGCAGTGCAGCAGCGGGTGCCGGCACAGCCGGCGATTCCGCCGACGCCGGCGTCGGATCGGCGGGTGAGGTCGTCGTCCCTGGCGGGTTCTCCTCGGGCGACTCATCCTCCGCGACCCGCGTGGTGGGGGCCGCTTCGAGCCGGGCCTGCTCCTCGGCCCGCGCCTGCTCCTGCGCGCGAGCGCGCTCGGCGGCCCGCAACTGCCGGCGGGTCAGCGGCACCCCGCCGGGGTCTGGATCCTGCTCATTCATGGGCGGGAGATCACACCTCGAGCAGTTCCTTCTCCTTACCGGCCAACAGTGCGTCCACTTCGTCGGTGTGTCGGCGGGTCAGGGATTCCAGTTCGGTCTGTGCCCGATTCACCTCGTCCTCACCGACGTCGCCGTCCTTGGAGAGCTTCTCCAGGTCCTCACGGGCCCGGCGACGGATGCTGCGCACCGAAACACGCGCGTCCTCACCCTTGGACTTGGCCAGTTTGACGTAGTCGCGCCGCCGTTCCTCGGTCAGTGTCGGCAGCACCACCCGGATCATCACACCGTCGTTGGAGGGGTTGACGCCCAGGTCGGATTCGCGCAGGGTCTTCTCGATCGCCTGCATCGAGGACTTGTCGTAGGGCGAGATCAGCACGGTGCGCGCTTCCGGAATGGTCATCGACGCCAGTTGCTGCAGCGGGGTGGGGGCACCGTAGTAATCCACCTCGAGTTTGTTGAACATCCCGACGTTGGCCCGCCCGGTGCGGATACCGCCCAGGTCTTCCCGGGCGACCTCCACTGCTTTGGTCATCTTGTCCTCGGCCTCGAGGAGGATGTCGTCGATCATCGGTGTCTCCTTGTTCGTCGCTGCGGACCCGTGATCACCGTGAGGTGACCAGCGTCCCGATCATCTCACCACGCAGGGCCCGCGTGACGTTGCCGGGCTCCTCCATCCCGAAAACGTGCATCGGTAGATCGTTGTCCCGGCACAGTGCCAGCGCGGTGGAGTCCACGACGCGCAGGTCCCGCTGGATCGCCTCGTCGAAGGTCAGTCGCTGGATCTTCTCGGCGCTGGGGTCGGTGCGTGGGTCGGCGGAGTAGACCCCGTCCACGCCGTTCTTGCCGACCAGCACCTCCACGCAGTGGGTCTCCAGGGCGCGCTGGATCGCGACGGTGTCGGTGGAGAAGTAGGGCATCCCGGCGCCGGCTCCGAAGATCACCACACGGCCCTTCTCCAGGTGGCGGATCGCCCGGAGCGGAATGTAGGGCTCGGCCACCTGACCCATCGTGATCGCCGTCTGCACCCGGGTGCTGACCCCGGCCTTCTCCAGGAAGTCCTGCAGCGCCAGACAGTTCATCACGGTACCGAGCATGCCCATGTAATCCGCACGGGCTCGGTCCAGACCGCGCTGGGACAGCTCCGCGCCACGGAAGAAGTTGCCACCACCCACCACGATGGCCACCTGCACGCCGTCGTTCGCCGCGACGGCCACCTGCTGTGCCACCCCGGCGACGACGTCCGGGTCCAGGCCGACGCTGCCACCTCCGAACACCTCCCCGGACAGTTTCAGCAGGACTCGGCGGTGGGTGGGTTCGCTGGTGCTCATCGGCTACTCCCTGTGCTGGTGATCCGGTGGGACTGGTTCCATGATGCCCGAGACGGGCGACCGGTCCGGCTCGCACCCCGGACGACGCCGGCCCCGACCCTGCGTAGGGCCGGGGCCGGCGTCGGGGTGCGTGGAACCGCTCAGGCCCCGACGCGGAACCGCGCGTAGCCGGTGATGGTGCCACCGGCGTCGGCCACGATCTGACCCACGGTCTGCTTGGGGTCCTTGGCGAACGGCTGGTCCAGCAGCACGTTCTCCTTGAAGAAGCCGTTCAGGCGGCCCTCGATGATCTTGGGCAGCGCTCGCTCCGGCTTGCCCTCGGCGACCGCGGTCTCCTCGGCGATCCGGCGCTCGTCGGAAACGAGGTCCGCCGGTACGTCATCCCGGGAGAGGTAGGTCGGGGAGTAGGCAGCGATGTGCATCGCCACGTCCCGGGCCACGGCGCCACCGGCGCCGTCGGAGGCCACCAGCACGCCCACCTGCGGGGGCAGGTCCTTGGAGGTGCGGTGCAGGTACTCGGTGACCACCTCGCCGTCGACCCGGGCGAGCCGGCGCACGACCAGTTTCTCCCCCAGCGTCGCGGCGGTCTCATCGACCAGTTCGCGAAGGGTGCGGCCCTCGACGTCCTCGGCCAGCAGGGCCTCGGCGTCGGTGACCTCGGAGCCCGCGGCTGCGGTGACAACCTTGTCGGCCAGTTCGACGAAGGTGTCGTTCTTGGCCACGAAGTCGGTCTCGGAGTTGACCTCGACCAGCACGCCCCGCTGGCCGCCCTCCCCCGCAACGATGGAACTGGCCACCAGGCCGTCCGATGCGGCCCGGTCCTCGCGCTTGCTGACGCCCTTCAGGCCCTTGATGCGGATGAGTTCCAGCGCCTTGTCGCTGTCACCCCCGGCCTCGTCCAGGGCCTTCTTGACGTCGAGCATGCCGGCGCCGGTGCGCTCACGCAGCGCCTTGATGTCAGCGGCGGTGTAATTCGCCATCTGTGATCCTTCCCAGATCGGTGGTAGTGGAGTCTCAGGCCTCGTCCGCAGGGGTGGCGCCCTCGGCGGACGCCTGCTCCTGGGCGGGGCCAGTCTCGGTCGCTCCGGCCGCGGGGGCCTCGGCGGTCTCGGCCTGCGCGGGCTCCGGGGCCGGGGCCGGGGCCGGGGTGACCCCGGCCTCTTCGGCCACGGCGGCCACATCCTCGGCCTCGTTGGTGGCACCGGCAACCTGCTGGGCGGCCTCGACCTCGGGGTCGGGCTGCTCGGCGCCGGCCACCGAGGTGGCTCCGGACTGCTCGGCCTCGTGGGTGGCGAGCAGCTCACGTTCCCACTCCGCCAGCGGCTCGGCCTCGGCTGCGGCACCCTCGGCCTTGTCACCACCGTGCCGGGCGATCAGGCCCTCCGCGACGGCGTCGGCCACCACCCGGGTCAGCAGGGAGACGGCGCGGATCGCGTCGTCGTTGCCCGGGATCGGGTAGTCGACCTCGTCCGGGTCGCAGTTGGTGTCCAGGATGGCCACCACGGGGATGTTGAGCTTGCGGGCCTCGGCGACGGCCAGGTGCTCCTTCTTGGTGTCCACCACCCACACCGCCGAGGGAACCTTGGCCATCTCGCGGATGCCGCCCAGGGTCCGGGTGAGTTTGTCCTTCTCCCGGCGCTGCATCAGCAGTTCCTTCTTGGTGTAGGCCGAGGAGGCGACGTCGTCGAAGTCGACCTCCTCCAACTCCTTCAGCCGCTGCAGGCGCTTGGAGACGGTGCCGAAGTTAGTCAGCATGCCGCCCAGCCAACGCTGGTTCACGTAGGGCATGCCGACCCGGGTGGCCTGCTCCTCGACCGCTTCCTGGGCCTGCTTCTTGGTGCCGACGAACAGGATCGTGCCACCGTGGGCCACGGTCTCCTTGACGAAGGAGTAGGCGCGGTCGATGTCCTGCAGGGACTTCTGCAGGTCGATGATGTAGATCCCGTTGCGTTCGGTGAAGATGAAACGCTTCATCTTCGGGTTCCACCGGCGGGTCTGGTGCCCGAAGTGGACGCCGCTCTCAAGGAGCTGGCGCATGGTGACAACAGCCATGGCTGTGTTCCTCCTCCCGCGGCGCACAGGCCGCGGATCGGGTGCGCCGCGAGGACGCACAGTTCGGTTGTTCGTGGCCACCGGTACTGGTGGCTACTCCTGGTGCTCACGGCCTCGCGGCACCGCGACCTTCGTCCCGGACCTCGCCACGAGACCCCCGCACAGCGGGAGCGTGAGCGCGCGATGTCAGCCGGTTCGTCGCAGGACAAGCCTGCAGACACACCGACTGCGGGGTCCATGCTACCCGATCGGCGCCACCACACCAGGCCCAGGGGCCCGCCCGGAGACAACGGGCACTGAGACGCTGCTCACTCTGCTCACTCTGCTCACGCTGCGCTAAGCATCATCCACAGGCCGGCCGCCGCGGACCGGTGCTCCACAGTCGAAGCGGGGTCGGGGGTGGGTGGCAGGGCCTGCGGCGATGCTGGGTGCGGTAGGAGGTCCGGATGGGTGTACGTACGATCGCCGCGGGGGCCGGGGCCGTGGCCCTGGTGGCACTGGCGCTCACCACGCCCTGGTCCGGCCTCACCCCGGCAGCACCGGAAGCAGTCCCCGGGCCGGCCGCCGGCGGCGAATCGCAGACGACGCGGGCCGGCCCGGCCTCCGAGGCGCACCCAGTGCTGGAGTACCGCTGGCCGGTACCGCCACCACCACGGGTCCTGCGCCACTTCGAGCCACCCGCTCAGGTGTGGTCACCGGGGCATCGCGGAGTGGACCTGAGTGCCGGGGTCGGCGCACCGGTGCACGCCGCCGCAGCCGGAGTGGTGGCTTTCGCCGGGCCGGTGGTGGACCGCACCGTGGTCTCCATCGACCACCCAGACGGCATCCGCACCACCTATGAGCCGCTGGATCCGCTGGTGCGAGCCGGCCAGCAGGTGCACGCCGGGCAGGTGATCGGTCATGTGGGAGTGGGCGAGGCCGGAGCGCATTGCGCTGAGTCCTGCCTGCACTGGGGCGCACGCACGGGCCCGGACACCTACCTGGATCCGCTTCTCCTGGTGGGCTCCGAACCGGTGACCATCAGGCTGTACCCGCTGCCGGGGTGACCCTCAGGCCCGCGGGTGGGCCTGATGGAACGCGCTGCGCAATCTCTCGGCGGAGATATGGGTGTAGCGCTGGGTGGTCTGCAACGAGGAGTGCCCCAGCACCTCCTGGACCGAGCGCAGATCCGATCCGTGGTCGAGCAGATGGGTCGCCGCCGAGTGGCGCAATCCGTGCGGGGCCAGGTCACGCACCCCGGCCAGTGCGGTGAGCCGGTGCACCACGGTACGGATCTGTCGCGCATCGACCCGTCCGCCGCGCACACCCACGAACAGCGCGTCACCCGCCACCGACGTCGCCAGTTCTGCGCGCACGTGCAGCCATCGGGTCAGTGCCCGCGATGCCGGCACCCCGAAGGGCACCATGCGTTCCTTGGCGCCTTTGCCCAGCACCCGCACCAGGCGGTCACCGAAGTCCACGTGCGTGATGTCCAGACCCACCAGCTCGCTGATCCGTAGACCGGAGGCGTACAGCAGTTCCAGCGCCGCCCAGTCGCGCACCGCCACCGGCTCACCGTCCTGTGCCAGTTCCCCGGCGGTGCGCAGGAGGGTGACGGCCTCCTCCTCGGTGAGGATGTGCGGGACCACCTGATCGGCCCGGGGTGCCAGCAACCGCGGCCCGGGGTCGACGGCGAGCCAGCCGTTACGCACGGCCCAGGCGGTGAAGGTGCGCGATGCCGCCGCCCGCCTGGCGATGCTGGCCCGGGCGTGACCGCGCGCCGACAGCGCAGCCAGCCAACTGCGCAGCGCGAGCAGGTCCAGACCGGCCAGGTCGGTCGCCTCGGGGTCGGAACCGGTCGGGGCCAGTGTGGCCAGCAGCGAGACGGCGTCCCCGCGGTAGCCCCGCACGGTGTGCTCCGACAGCCCACGCTGTGCCTGCAGGTGGGCGGCGAACGCCGACAGCATCGGTACATCCCCGGGCCGTTCTGCCTCCCTCGTCCGCTCCTGGGTGCCCATCCACACACTGTGCCACGGGCCCGGGCACCACCGTGCACCCGACACCGCCGGGCCGCAAAGGACGCGAGCCGATCCACGCTAACGTCGGGGGATGAGAACCGGGAGCGACGGGGGTCAGCGCGCCCCAGGTGGTCCGCGTGAGTCGACCCGCACGCTCATCCTGGTGCAGATGCTGCTGGCGGCGCTGATGCTCCTGGCCGCCACCTTGGTGGTGCTCTCGGGGATGGTGCGCTACCCCACGTTGTTGGTGATCTCCCTGGCGGTGACCTTCGTTACCTGCGCGGCTGCGCTGCTGGTCAACTGGCCGCGGTACCCGAAGTTGTTGCGGATACTGCTACCGGTTCTCAACGCAGCCGCGATCGGGATGCTGCGCGAATCGAGCCCGGCGGCGGACCTGGGCCTGCTGTGGATCTTCCCGGCGATCTGGACCGCGTGGTCCTTCGGACTGGCGGCCACCCTCGGAATGCTCGTGTCGATCGCCGTGGCCTACTGGGGCCTGGTGGCCCTCCGGGACACCGGTGCGACGCCCACCTCGGCTGCGCTGGGACCGGTGGTCATCGCGACGCT
Organism: Pseudactinotalea sp. Z1739; assembly: GCF_049725055.1. The sequence goes on from NZ_JBMPQA010000010.1 coordinate 11,240, forward strand.
GGCCGTCATCACCCAGTTGGTGAGCCGACGGGTTCGCGCACAGCAAGATCTGCTCCAGGGCCAGGCACAGTCACTGCAACACGCGGTGGAACGTGCGCGCCGACAGGAAGACCTGGTGACCGACGTCTTGGATGCGGTGGACTTCGAGGTGGTCGTCTACGGTGCCGACGGCAGGGTGGTGGTCGCCAACGAAGCCCATCACGGGCTGCAGGCACTGCGCGAGCACGCTGGGGAGAAGCTCTACCGGGCTGACGGGTACACACCCATGGATCCGCACGACCAGCCGAGCGCGCGAGCCGGTCGCGGGGAAACGGTGGAGCGGGAACTGCACTGGTACGGAGCGCCGGGCCGGGACCGCCGAGCACTGGAGACGACCACGCGCCGACTGCAGGACTGGCGGGGACAGGACGTGGGCATCGTGATGGTCAGCCGTGACGCCACCGCTGAGGAATTGGCGGTGCGCGCCCGTGCCGACCTCGTGGCCTCGGTCTCCCACGAGTTGCGCACCCCGCTGACTTCCATCCTGGGGTTCCTGGAACTGGCGGCCGAGACGGACGGCCTGCCGGCCGGCACCCGCCGTGGCCTGCAGATCGCCGAACGCAATGCTGGACGGCTGCTCACCCTGATCGGCGACATCCTCACCACCTCCGCCCACTCCCGCGAAGGCATCGCGTTGACGGTGAACCCGGTCCCGGAGAGCCTGTCCGAGGTGGTCGGCGCCGCCATCGAAGCGGCTTCGGACCAAGCCCGGAGCCGACAGATGCGGATCGATGCCACCGGGGTGGAACCGACCTGGGCGCGCATCGACGTCGGCCGGATCCGGCAGGTCGCGGACAACCTGATCTCCAACGCCATCAAGTACGGCCGCGACGGTGGCCGGATCGCCGTGGGTGTCACCAGTGATGGTACGCATGCGTGGATCGTGGTGCGCGATGACGGTCCCGGAGTCTCCGAACAGGAACTCCCGCTGCTGTTCGACCGGTTCTTCCGCTCCGACCGGGTGCGCAACACCTCCACCCACGGCAGCGGTCTGGGGTTGCCGATCAGCAGGGATATCGCGCGTGCCCATGGCGGCGACATCACCGTGCAGAGCACCCCCGACGAGGGCGCCACGTTCGTTGTGCGGCTCCCCGCCGCAGTACCAGGGCCGGCTACCGGAGCACCATCTGCGGCGGCGACCGGCTCCGCACACCCGAGCCCAACGCACGAGGAGCGAGGATGAGTTGGTTGGATCCAGCCACGATGAGCCTGGTGACGGCTTTGGTGGTGGTGGTCTCCGGCATCGCGTTCCTGACCGACACGGCGTTGCACGCCAGGAACCGGGCGGCACGAGTGTGGGCGCTGTCGTTCATGGCGGGGATCCTGGCCGTGATGACCTACTTCGCCTGGGAGTTCCTCGCCGGCGCGTGGGTGGCCGCCGCGGTGGGTAACGCCGCCTTCGTCGTCACCACCGGGTGCATGTGGGTGGGCGGTCGGGTCTACAACGACCGCCCAATGGCCCCGGGCGTCGCCCTGGTGGGGCTGCTCGCGGTGACGACGCTGCTCAGCACGCTGGTCCAGGGCCCCGCCGGAGGCTCCTGGGCGGGCGCAGAGGTGATGTTCCTGGCACTGCTCGTGCTCTCCGGACTGGGGTCGATCGAGGCCCGCCGGGGCGCGCTCGGCACCACGGCCACAGCCTGGGGCCTCACCGCCGCGCTGGGCGTTCAGTGTCTGTACTACATCGCCCGCACCTGGGTCTTCCTCACCCGTGGGCCGGAGTCGGAACTCTTCCTGCAATGGTTCGATACCGCCCCGACCTCCGTGATCACGATCGCGCTGACCATCTCGGTGGTGGTCTCTCTCTCGGTGCTACGTGCCCAGGATCGAGCCCGACCCGCACGAGGTGCCGACATCACCCTGACCCAGGTTCGGGACGGGTTCCTGGGCCCGGGCTCCTTCGAAGGTGTGCTGCAGGGTCAGTTGCACCGGGCCGAGCAGCGCCGGGAGCGGCTCGCCGTGATCGTCCTCCAGACCAGTGGTCTGGAGCAGATTCGTTCCGCGTTCGGCAACCGCGCCGTCGAGGAGGTCGCCACGCGCTGGCGTGAGGGCATCCAGACCGCAGTGCCGTTGTCTGCCCTGCTCGGTCAAGTCGACCCGGCCACCGTGGTGATCAGTGCCCCGGTGCTGGGCGCGAACCAGGCCAAGCGCCTCGCGGGGCAGATCTCCCAGCGGGTGCTCGATGAGTTCAATGCTGCTGCGACGGCTGCGACCGTCATCGTCGGGGTGGGGGTGTGCGTCAGCGTCCCGGGCCTGAGCGCCCGGGACCTCCTGGACCGGGCCCGGACCGGCGCGGTCCGCTCCGCAGCAGGCGCCGAGACCGCTATCGTCCTGGTCGGGGCGGATGAGGCCGATGCTCAGGCAGCGGTGAGCCGGTAACCGACCCCGCGCACGGTTTCGATCCATCGGGGCTGGGCCGGCCGCTCCCCGAGTTTGCGCCGTAGGTTGGCCACGTGCACCTCGATGGCGCGCTCGTCCTGCTCGGTGATGTAGGCGGTGCTGCCCAGGTAGGTCTCACCCCGCAGCATCAGCGCCAGATCCGCCTTGCTGATCACCCGCCGGCCCCCCTCCAGCAGGGCGTGCAGGATGTCGAACTCGCTCCGGGTCAGGTCCAGTTCCGCCCCGTGCAGGTTCACGAGGCGCATCTGCGGATGCAGTGCCAGGCCGTGGTGGTCCAGCCACGCCGATCCGGCGTTCGCCCCGCCCCCCCCCACGGCAGGCGTCGGCGGACTGGCTCCGTGGCCACTGGAGTGTTCCGGGGTGGTCCCGGTAGGTGCTGCGCCCGAGTGGATCTGGCGGGGCCGGCGCAACATCGCCTCGATCCGGGCGCGTAGTTCCCGCGGGCGGAACGGCTTGGTGAGGTAGTCGTCGGCCCCGGACTGCAGGCCGGCCACGGTGTCGATCTCCTCGGTGCGGGCGGTGAGCATCACGATGTAGGTGTCACTCACCGCGCGGATCCGCTTGGCGGCCTCGAACCCGTCGATCCCGGGCATGCTCACGTCCAGGGTGGTCACCAGCGGCTCGTGACGGCGCACCAGGTCCACACCCTCGGTGCCGGTGCCGGCCGAGTAGGTATCGAAGCCGGCCTGCTCCAGCACGGTCGCCACCAGTTCACGGATATCGGCATCGTCTTCGATGACGACGGCAATACGCCCGTCCTGCACCACATCGCTCCCCGGAACCTGACTGCCCTGACGTGGTGGACAGTCGATGACTCCTGTGACGATATCGCAGAAGTTCCGGCTGAACGCTTCCCCGGGGCCGTGGCGGGGTGGCGGAGAAGGCACGTCATTCACCTTCCGGGCAGGGAAGTCGCCAGCCGGGGGCCGGGCCGTAGTGGGCGAAGGTGAATACCCGGGACGCATATCGAGAGACCAGTTGGGTATCCCCCGGGACGCCCTCGATGAGATACCGGGTGGTGCTGCCCTCCACCGGGGTGGCCGATACGTTCTCGTAGAAAGTCAACGGTTTGTCCGCCAGGCTGGCGGGGCAGACGAGATCGGCGAAGTCGACCTCCACGCTCCAGGGCACATAGAACTCACTGGTCGAGGTGACCTCGATGGTGAAGGTGACGTGCCAGTCACCACCGCCCACGCGGACCGGGGAGACCTCGAACAGCGAGGGGTCCGGCTCCGGCGTCGGGACCCGCTCCGCACAGTAACCGAAGCGCTGCGTAGCCCCGGGTTGCAGGACCCGGTGCCAGTCATGGATCGCTCCGAGGGTCCACAGGCCGGTGTGCTCGTCGTAGGCCCGGGTTTCGATGTTGTTGTAGGTGATGGTTCCCGGTACCTGGGGGTTCGCACCCCACAGCGGCGCCAGGGAGGAGTCGAACTGCACGGTCCAATCGGGCACCGTGACCTCGGAGACGTTCGTCACGGTGAAGTCGTGGCAGTAGTTCAGGGTATTCGTGTAGCCACCCGTCCAGGTGTAGTCGTACTGGAGCCCCGGCGTCAGGCTGACCGGTTGAAGAGCGTGGTCCACCTTCGCCGGCGGCGGCGCCACCGGTTCGGCCGTGACCGTCCATGAGGTGGTGCTGAGCGCACCGGGAGCGTCCGGTCCGCTGAGGTGCTGGGTGGTGGCGAGCAGCGCTTGCACCTCCACCTCCCCCTCGATGGCCCAGGCCTGGTCGGTGACGAGGGTGATGAGCGAGCCCCCGCCGGGGTCGCTCTGCACGCGCACGGGGGCATCGGCGGCAGTGGACACGGTGCCGCGGGTCTGCCCGGTGCCGGGCAGGACGACGGCGATCGATGCGCCGGCGACCTCGCTCACCGGGGTTCCGGGTAGCCTCAGGTGGGCCTGGGTGATCTGGTTCTGCTGACCGACGATCTCGGTGTCGGCCCGGCCGTGCATGACCCGCCCGGTGTCCAGCAGAGCACCGGAGAAGGCAGCAAGGGACCCGCTCAGGTTCCCGATGGTGCTGGTCCGAGTGATGCCGTCGGTTCCGGTCACTGAGATCGCCACGGTGGTCACGTCGCGAGGCGCCATCCGGGTGACGGCGCAACCGGGAGCGCTCATGTCCTCGGTCAGCGTCACCGACTGCACCGCGCCCTCGGTCACCGTGCTGGCCTCACAGGTACGCCCCGGGGCGTGCACGCTCATGCTGATCTCGTCGCCGGCGCGAAAGCCCCGGTCCGCTCCCCCGGTGAGGGTGACCGGACCGAGGCGCCAGTCGCCCTCGTCCCAGTGCGGGGCGTACTGGATCTCCAGCCCGGCCAGTTCCCTGGTCTGCACGGCGCCGGCCCCCATCTGCTGGGGGTGGGCTCCACCCAGGCTCGCCGCCGAGCCGATCACGCTGCCACTGAGGATCAACACCGCCAGCAACGCCAGCAATCCCGCCACTCGCCGCCTGGCCGGAGTCCGAGGGACCCTGGCCGGCGTCATGGGGACTCACCGCCGGAGTCCGTCTCGTCGTCGTCGGTGCGCCACAGCAACAGGGTGACGATCCCACCCACGGCAAGGGCGACCACGTACGGCAGCACCTGGGGGCTGAACACGATCCCGGCCCGGGGCAGCACCGCAACAGCCTTGCCGCGCACGTCCGCGTCGGCGATCACCCACTCGTCCGGGTTTTCGCTGTTGTCACCGATCGTGGTGTAGGTGCCGTCCGGCTCGACCGAGCCGACGCGGTGGATCACGTGGCCACCGGCACCGGCCTGCCCGGCGGGCACGGTGTAGGAGATGACATCACCCACCTGGTAGGAACCGGTCCGAAGGGTCACCACGACGTCTCCGGTGGCGTAGGTGGGCTCCATCGACGCGCCGTGCACGATCGTCAGCCCGGTGAGGCCGCCGAACTGGGCGGGCCACAGGGCCACGACCGCCAGGGCCAACAGCACCCAGCTCACAACCGTGCGCAGGCGGGCCGCCCCCGAGGCGCGGTGGCGTGCTCGCGAGCGGGGATCGCGAGTTGGTGGCTCCTCTGTCCCTCCGGGCCCGGGCCCCACGGCGGCGAGCGCAGGCTGCCGAGCCGCGAGCGTTGCCGCCTGGTCCGCCACGTGCAGAGCACCCATGACGGCGGTGTCCGGCTCGAGGCGGGGACTCGTCGTCATGGGTGCTCCTGGATGTGCTGGTGCTGGGCGGGCGGATCGGAGATCCGGTCGTAGCAGGGGCTACTAGTTGTTGGTGATGACCACGGCAGCGCCGTACACGTCGTGGGCGGCCACGATGGTGTCGCTGTCGTCCACCTCCATGTAGCCACCGCCGGTGCCGGTGTACTCGGCCAACTCTTCGCCGTTGGCGCCCGACACCGTGACCTGCACCTCGGCGTCAGCGGGGATGGTCTCGGCACCGGTCGGGGTCAGCGTGAAACCGTCGACGACGTAGTGGCCCTGGCCGGCGTCGTAGGAGGTTTCCCAGGTGACACTGACGCCCTCGGTGATCGGAGCGACCACTTCGCTGGAATCGGCACCCAGTTCCTGGGCGTTCACACCTCCCAAGGTGGCAGCGGAGGCGGCCACGGCCGCAGCCACGGCAACACCGGCGAGCAGGGCGAGTGCGTTCTTCTTGCGGGGCTTGTTCACGACAGTTCCTTCGGTGTGCGGGCCGTAGCGGCCGACTGATGTCTGGGTGTCGCCACCGGGCGGATGAGGCTTCCGGTGGCGACATCCCTGACACTACGAGCGGCCCCTCAGCACGCCCCCAGACCGGGCTCAAGGACACCTCAGGTTCTCCTCAGGTGCGGTGATGCCGGCCACACTCACGGCTGCAGCAGCGGGAACTGGTGCTCAGCGGTTACGCCTCCAGGTCGCCCCGGACCGGTGGACCCGTCCGCCCAGTTCGAGCATCCCCAGCGCGGCACTGACCTGGGCCGGGGCGAGCCCGCTGGCACGCACCAGAGGATCGAATCCGGCGCCGGCTCGAGCCGGGAGTGCATCGAGCACCTTGGCCTGGTCCGGGCTCAGATCATCAAGGAGGCCCGGCTGCACCGCCGGCTCCTGCTCGTCCACGGTGCCCACCGGTCTGATCAGTTCCAGCACCTCCTGCGCCCCGGTGACCAGCACCGCCTCGGCCTCGCGGATCAACCGGTGGCAGCCGGCCGAGGTGGCTGAGGTCACCGGGCCCGGGACCGCGCCCACCGGCCGCATCAGGTCATTGGCGGCCCGCGCGGTGCTCAGCGCACCCGAGCGCCACCCCGCCTCCACCACCACGGTGCCCTTCCCCAGGGCGGCGATCAGTCGGTTCCGCCGCAGGAACCGTGAGCGCATCGGGGCGGTGCCCGGTGGAACCTCGGCGAGAACCACCCCCGAACCGGCCACCCGGCGCAACAGATCGGTGTTCGCGCTCGGGTAGAACCTGTCGAGCCCGCCAGCCATCACGGCCAGTACCGGCGCATCGGCGGCCAGTGCCGCCTGATGGGCCGCGGCGTCGATGCCGAAGGCTCCCCCGGAGGTGATCGTCACGCCCTGGCCACCCACCTCGTAGGCCAGGTCCTGGGCGACTCGCTGTCCGTAGTCGGTGCACGCTCGCGCACCCACGATCGCCACCGAACTCCGGGCCAGCCGGGCCGGACAAGCACTGCCGACCATCCACAGGCACCACGGCGGGTCGGGCAGGTCATCGACGGCTACGGGCCAGGACTCCTCACCCGGCACCAGCAGCCGTCCGCCCCGGCGGGCGATCACCTCCAACTCCCGGCGCGGATCGAGGTTGTGCAACCGGGGCAACCACCGCTGTGCGGCGGTGACCCAGACCCGTGAGGGCCGCAAGCCGGGCGGGGCGCCCCGGGCCCCGCGGTAGAGCCAGTCCAGTGCCGCTCCGGCGCCGGCGCCGGCCAGCAGCGGGCGGGCTGCGGCGTCGTCGGACTCGGCGATGCGGCTCCAGGCGGCCAGCGCCAGTCGCTCGTCGGTGATGTCGAAGGGTGGGCGCTGTTCAGCCATGACGCTCCCGGGTCCGCAGGGTGAAGGCGGTGGCGATGTCCTCGGTACACACCTGGTCCCGCCCGGCCAGGTCGGCCAGCGTCCAGGCCAGGCGCAGCACCCGGTCATAGCCGCGCATGGTGATCTGGCGGCGGTCCCGGGCGCGGTCCAGATCCCGGGTCAACCGGCGCCCGGCTGCGGCGGTGCGCTCACGAACCCACCGGCCCGGGGCCTGCCTGTAGGTGGTCCAGCCGGTTCCTTCCAGCCGGGACCTGGTGCGCTCACGAGCCCGGAGTACCCGCGCACGGACCGTCTCGGTGTTCTCCCCGGTGGCGGCGGTGGCGAGTTCGGCCTGGGACAGCGGTTCCACCCCGATCTGGATGTCGACCCGGTCCAGCACCGGACCGGAGAGCCTGGACCGGTAGCGGCGCAGCATCTGCGGGGTGCAGGTGCACCTGCTGTGCGGGCTGTCCGCATGCCCGCACGGGCACGGGTTGGCCGCCAGGACCAGTTGGAACCGGGCCGGGTAGGAGGTGTGTGCGCCGGAACGGTCCAGGCTCACGTAACCGGCCTCCAGGGGTTGGCGCAGCGTCTCCAGCACCCGCGTAGGAAACTCCGGGGCCTCATCCAGGAACAGCACGCCGCAATGGGCTCGGGAGATCGACCCCGGCCGGGGTATCCCGCTGCCCCCGCCGACGATCGCCGGCGCACTGGCGGTGTGGTGCGGGCTCTCGAACGGTGGCCGCCGGATCAGGCCTGCCTCGGGGCTGAACGTCCCGCACAGGGAGTGGATCGAGGTGACCTCCAGGGCGTCGGCATCCCCCAGGTCCGGCAACAGCCCGGGCAGCCGTGCCGCCAGCATGGTCTTACCGGTACCGGGCGGGCCCTCCATGAGCAGGTGGTAACCGCCGGCGGCCGCCACTTCCAGGGCGTGCCGGGCTTGGTGCTGAGCGAGCACGTCACCCAGATCGGCGTCGGGGCCCGAGTGGGCCGCATGGGGCGTTTGGAGCGGTTGCGCCGGAGCGCTGCTGCGGATCTGTTCTTCCAGGTCGGGGTCGATCGGCACGCCGTAGTGGCGGACCACGTCGATCAGGTGGCCGACCCCGGTGACCTGTGCGCCATGGACCAGGGCTGCCTCGGTGGCGTTGGCCTGTGGGACCACCACGTGGGGGTAGCCGGCCCGTACCGCCGCATGGACGGCGGGCAGGACTCCGCGGGCCGGTTGCACGCGGCCGTCCAGACCCAGTTCACCCAAGTGCACCGTCCGTTCGGCCAGCGGCGCTTCGATCTGCCGGTCCGCGCACAGGATCGAGGTGGCCAGCGCCAGGTCGAACACCGAGCCGCGCTTGGGCACATCCGCCGGGGACAGGTTCACCACGACCTTCTTGTCCGGCCACCGCATCCCGGAGTGCTTCAGCGCGACCTTCACCCGGTGTTTGGCCTCCTTCATCGCGGTGCTCACCGACCCCACGATGGTGGCCTCGGGGATGCCGGACCCGGCGTCGGACTGCACCTCCACCAGCACCCCGCGCATCCCCACCAGGGCTACCGCCCAGGTGCGCCCCAGGCCCATCACCCGGGTTCCTGCCTGCTCATCCCGGGCCGGGTGCTCCGACTCTTGCTGCACACCTGCACCACCTCCACCGTCAGGCTGCCCGCCGGAGCCAGAGGGGTGGGGGCCCGAGCACAAGGGTTGTGGACGGACGCTCCGACGCCGTTGCGCTGTGAATAGGTGCTCAGCGGCTCAACGGCGCGCCGGCGCTGGCGCGCACCGCCGATACGGCTCCGCGTCGAGGCGCGCAGGGCCGGACGTCCATTGCGCGGACCTGGTCAGCCGACCGAGCGCAGGTGCCTGACCAGCGCCCCTCCCCCGGGTGGCAGCAGCACCGCGATCACATCGATGCGCACCGCCGGGAAGTAGGACGGGCACTGGGCCAGGAACGCGGCGGCGAGGCGCCGCAGACGCCGCAGTTTCACCCCGGCTACCGCCTCGGCCGGGCTTCCGAACCGGGTCGAGGTGCGGGTCTTGACCTCCACCACCACCAGGGTGGACCCGTCCTGGGCGACGATGTCGATCTCGCCGGCCCGGCAACGCCAGTTCGTGGCCAGCACCCGCATGCCGTGGTTGCGCAACCACCCGGCGGCCACGTGCTCGCCACGTGCCCCGATCTGCTGGTTGTGAGCGGACACAGCCACCACCTCCACTGCCCAGCGTGCCCGCCGGGCGAGGTGAGCACGGAGGCCCCGGGCGCACGTGTGGACAGCGCCTCGGGCTGTGGACGGCTCAGACCGGCACGGCCTCGCTCCGCCGCGACGTGCGGATCGCGCGAAGGTTGATCAGATACGTGAGCACGAAGGCCAGGGACATCGAGGTGAGCATCGAGATCACCATCCCGACCGCGCTGGTGGCGATGAACGGAGCGACGAAGGCCGGGACGTATGCGGTGGCCTCGACCCCGAAGGCGCCCACCACCGCACCGCCGACGGTCGCCGCGCCGACAGCGGCGGCGAAGACGCGCCTATCGCCGAACATGAACGGATAAGCCGCCTCGACGAAGGTGCCGAAGAAGAAGTTCACCGGCGCACCGGATCCGGCGAGTGCCCGCTCACCGCTGGTGCGGGGCTTGATCACGTTGGCCAGGGTGATGCCCAGGCTGACCATGACCAGGGCGACCATGTCGATGGCACCGAAGAAACTGTGGCCCTTCTGCCCCATCTCCAGCAGCACCAGCGGCAGGATCACCGCGTGGTAGACCCCGCCGATGATCGCGAACCAGATCACCGCGCCGGCCAAAGCCCCGGCCAGGATCGGACTGAACACCAGGGCCGCCTCGATGCCGTCCTTGACGGCCAGACCCAGCCAGTTCGTGACCGGCGCCAACAGGTAGTACACGATCAGTCCCGGTACCACTCCCGCGACCGCACCGGTGGCGATGTTGGCGGTGGTGGCCGGGAAGCGCCAGGCCAGGGTCTTTCCGATCAGCCATGCCGCCAGCAGCCCGGACAGGATCCCGCCGGCCAGCCCGCCCAGGATGCCGCCCTCGGCGGCCAGGATGCCGGCGATCGCACCGGCCACCAGGCCCACCTCATCGAGCCCGGATATCTTGCGCGCCGCGACCGCCGCGATGACCACCGGAAGACCGGCCATCAGCACGTCGAACACATCGGACAACCCGGCCAGCGGCGGGACCTTGCTCACCGCCAGCACCAGCGCCAGGGCGATGAAGGCCGGGATGGAGCCGACCATGATGCCGCGGATGCTGATCCGGCGCCACGCGGCCTCACGTGTGTGTCCCGACTGGCTGCCACCGCCGCCCAGCGCGGGGCGGTACCGAACCTTCCAGCACCGGGCCAGGGCGGAGACGTAGGCCACCGCACGGGTGGTGGAGGTGGTGCCGGTGGTGCCCGAGGCGCCGACGACGTTCAACCCCATCTGCTGTGCGGTGGCGATCGAGGTCCCCCCGGTCCCGGCGGCCGGGAGGCCTTGCTCGACGCCGGCGGCCACCGTGGCAGCGTTCGTGCCGGTCGGGTCCGCACTCATCAGGATCAACCCGTCGACTGCGCCCGCGCGCACCTGCTCGGCGATCTCGGCGTCGAGTGCCGCTGCGGCCCGGTTCACCTCCGCCAGAGTGCCGCGGGCGGTGACCGTGACCTGACCGTCGACCAGGGCGAACAGTTCCGCCGGGGTTTCCTCCGCGGCGCTGTGCATCGAGGTCTGCGCCGAGACGACCTGCACGTGCGTCAGTTCGAAGCCGGCGGCGTGTACCTGACGCCGGACATCGGCGATCATCCCGGCCGCGTCATGGCCGCCGTGGCTGCGCAGGTTCCCCCCGCTACTGCCCAGCAGCGCTATCGTCCGGCGCTGCCCATCCTTGTCCTGGACCACGTCCGGTCCCTTTCTCGAAGTCTGCGTTGACAGGTGTGCCCGACGGCGTCGGGCAGGTTCTGCTGCCCGTGCTCGCGGCGGGGTGGTGGGTGCTCAGCCGGGCAGTTCCAGGTCCGGTTTGGCCAGTTCCTCCACGTTGACGTCCTTGAAGGTCACCACCCTTACGGACTTGACGAACCTGGCCGAGCGGTACACGTCCCAGACCCAGGCGTCTCCGAGGGTCAACTCGAAGAACACCTCACCGCCGGCCGAACGGACCTGTAGGTCCACGTGGTTGGCCAGGTAGAAGCGGCGCTCGGTCTCCACCACATAGGAGAACAACCCGACCACGTCGCGGTACTCGCGGTACAGCGCGAGTTCGGCGTCGGTCTCATAGCTCTCCAGGTCGTCGGCACTCACAGGTCCATCATGCCCTGCTCGAGCGCCACTGTTGTGCCGGGCAACGCCCAACTGCGCCGGTGCCAGGGGGTCGGCCCGCGCTCCCGGAGCGCACGCAGGTGCTCCGGGGCGGCGTACCCCTTGTTCTCGGCCCACCCGAACTCCGGGTGGTCCGGGTGCAGGGCGGTCATCGCGTCATCGCGCTCACACTTGGCCAGGACGCTCGCCGCGGCCACGCATGCGCACGTCAGATCGGCCTTGATGCGGGTGGTCACCTGCGGCGCCGGCGCCTCCACGACCATCCCCCGGGGCGGGGTGAGCCAGTCATGATGACCGTCCAGGATCACCGCCGACGGCGCTGCGCTCTGCTCGGTAAGCGCCGTCAGGGCACGTTGCCCGGCGATCCGCAGTGCCCCGATGATCCCCCACACGTCGATCTCGGCGGGACTGGCGTGACCGACAGAACTGGCGTACGCCCATCGGCGGATCGGTGCGCACAAGGACTGCCGGACCTGGGGGCGCAGCAATTTCGAGTCGCGCAGACCGGCCGGGATGCGGCCGGTATCCCTGCGCACCACGACCACGCCCACGCTGACGGGCCCGGCCAGTGCACCACGGCCCACCTCGTCCATGCCGGCCACCAGCTCGTGACCGGAGTCGATCAGGTCGCGCTCGACATGCCGGCCCGGTGGGCGCGTCCTGCTGCGGCGTTTGGGGCGGTGGGCGGCACTCATCGTTCAGGCGGGGTCGGGCACACCGACGAAAACGTCCTCGCCCCCGGACAGCCAGGTGAGCCGGTCCAGCGGCCACACGATCACGAAGGCACGGCCGGTGACCTGATCAACCGGGACGAATCCGCCACCCGCGGCCCCACCGTGGTAACGGGAGTCGGCCGACTGGGCGCGGTTGTCGCCCATCAGCCACAGATGCTCGGCCGGGACGACGACGTCGAACTCATCCTGGCTGGGTGCGACCCCGGTGGCCAGGTAGGGCGTCTCGTCGATCGACTCACCGTTGACGCTCACCCGGCCCTGCTCGTCGCAGCAGACGACCTCATCGCCGGGCAGGCCGATCACGCGTTTGATCACATGCTCATCGGCGTGCTGGGGCAGGATCCCGACGAAGATCAGGGCTTGCTGCCAGACCGTGGGCTCGGGCGCGGGGGTATCGCGCAGCCAGCCACCGGGGTCGACGAACACGACCACATCGCCCCGCTCGATGTCACTGACGGCGGGGACCAACTTATTCACCACCAGCCGGTCCCCCACGTCCAGGGTGTCCTGCATGGACACGCTCGGGATGAAGAAGGCCTGGGCGAAGAAGGTCTTGATGACGAAGGACAGCACCAGTGCGGTCACCACCACGATGGTGGTCTCGCGCAGGAACGTGGCGAACGGCCCCCGCTTGCGACGCCGGCGTGGCGAGTCGCCCCGGGCTGCTCCGACGGTCGATGTGGTCGCCTCGGAAGCGGGCGCCGGGCTGTCGTCGTCGTTCGCGCTGCCGGCCCCGCTCCGGGGCTGATCGGTCACCTGCTACCGGCCGATGCCGGTCAGTTGGCCGGAGTGGTCTCGCGACGCTCGCGAATCCGGGTGGCCTTGCCCTGACGGTCGCGCAGGTAGTACAACTTCGCCCGGCGAACCGCACCACGGCTGACGACGTCGATGTGGTCCACGGTCGGTGAGTGCAGCGGGAAGGTCCGCTCCACGCCCACGCCGAAACTGGCCTTGCGCACGGTGAAGGTCTCGCGCACGCCGCCACCACTCCGGGCGATCACGGCACCCTGGAACACCTGGATCCGCGAACGGCTCCCCTCGATGACCTTCACGTGTACACGCACGGTGTCACCGGCGCGAAACTCGGGCACGTCGGTGCGCAGCGATGCTGCGTCGACTTCGTCCAGGATGTTCATGCTGAGCCTTTCCGCTGTGCCACAGGTCACTCGCGCTGATACGGGCGGCGGGCGCCGCCGTCGAAGTAATGGTCGGTGGTCACCCAACGCTCATACGGGCACGCGCTCCCCTGCGGCAGAGGCGTGGAGGGTGGTGACCTCGGCATATTCTGCCACACCAGGACGATCGGAGAGAATCAGGCCGATGTGGGACCCAGGGTGAGTTCCATCACGAAGTCGGACTCGATGCTGGAGCCGACGTTGAACGTGCGCTCCCCCACCCGGGTGAATCCCTGGCTGCGGTAGAACTGCTGCGCACGTTCGTTGAGTTGGCTCACCCCGAGCCAGACCGAGTCGACCGGGCGGCGCCCGGCCTCCGCGATCGCCGCACGGACCAGGGCCGCGCCGACGCCTCGCCGGTGGTGCTCGGGCAGGACGTAGATCTTGCTCAACTCCGCGCACGGCCGGGCCCGGACCACAGCGCGGACGTCCTCCGACCTCGGCTCCTGATAGCCCAGCAGCGTGTAGCCCACGATGGCCCCGCCCAGGGTCGCCAGCAGGATCGTGTGCTCCCGGCTGCGCAGATAGGCGCGCAGTCGCTGGGGGTTGAGGTTGGTGTCGACGAAGGTCTGCACGTCGTCGGGGGCGATGTGGGCTGGGCAGGCCAGCGGGAAGGTGACCGCGGCCACCTCGGCCAGTTCCTCGACGTCAGCGGCCTTCGCGGGGCGGACCTGCACCGTCCCAGCGGCCTCCAGCAGGTCGGGGCGGCGCTGGGCGGTGCGTTGCAGTGCGCGGGCACGGCGCCAGCGGCGGATCCGATCGTGATCACCCGAGCGCAGCACCTCGGGCACCTCCTGGTCACGCCAGTAGGTGGGCCTGGTGTAGACCGGATACTCCAGCAGGCCACCGCTGCCATGGGACTCCTCCACCAGGGACTCGGGGTTGCCGACCACCCCGGGTAGCAGGCGTGCCAGCGCCTCGATGATCACCAGGGCCGCCGCCTCGCCTCCGTTCAGCACGTAATCTCCGATGGAGATCTCGCGAACCTCGATCTGCTCGCCGGCCTGGTAGTGGTGGGCCACCCGGGCGTCGATGCCCTCATACCGCCCGCACGCGAGGACCAACTGGGCCCCGGCGGCGACCATCAGCGCCAGTTCCTCAGCGGTGGTCTGGGTCAGCGGTTCCCCTGCCGGGGAGGGCAGCACCAGGGTGCGGACATGATGCTGGCCCTGGCTGAACACCTCATCGAGCGCACGACCCCAGACATCGGGGCGCATCACCATTCCGGCGCCGCCACCGAAGGGAGCGTCATCGACGGTGCGGTGAGCGTCGATGGTCCAGTCACGCAGATCATGCACGGAGATGTTCAGCAGCCCGTCCCGGCGTGCCTTACCCACCAGGGACAGGTTCAGCGGGTCGAGGTACTGGGGGAAGATGCTCACCACATCGATCCGGCCGGTCATGCCTCCTGCTCCTCCTCGGGTAGCAGCCCACCGGGCGGGTCGATCGTGACCGTTCCGGCGTCCACATCCACCTCGGGCACGATCTGGGATACGAACGGCACGAGCACCTGCTCCCCAGCGGTGGTGCGCAGCAACAGCACATCGTGGGCCGGCATATGCCGCACACCCTCGATGCTGCCCAGGTCCACCCCCGCCGGGGTGCGGGCGAGCAGTCCGCGCAACTGGTGCGGGTACCACGCGTCCGGTTCATGTACGGGAGGGGCGAGCAGACTCACGCCGCGCAGCGTCTGCGCGGCGTCGCGGTCGGTGTGCCCGGTGAAGCGTGCGTGGTACTGGCCGCGGTGCAGGTACAGGTGCTCCACGGTCAGCGGGCCGGCTTCGGGCGGGTCGGTGACGATCTCGGTACCGGTCGCGAGCCGCGAGTCCGGATCGTCGGTGTGCACCTGCAGGCGGACGTCGCCACGCAGGCCGTGGGCGGGCCCGATGGTCGCCACCCGCAGCAGTTCCTGTTCCTCGCCGGTCACTCCCCGATCATGGCGTACCCGCCTCCCCCGGTACACACCCGGCCGGTAACGCCCGGCGGTGACACGACGCAGCCACCCGGCCCCGGGGGGCTGGGTGGCTGCGTCGTTCGGACCGGTTCAGCGTCGGTCCACGTCCACGACGTCCACGCGAACCGGGCCATCGGTGGCGAGTGCCCCGATCACGGTTCGCAGGGCGCGGGCGGTGCGACCGGAGCGTCCGATCACACGCCCGAGGTCGGCGGGGTTGACCCGCACCTCGAGCAGGTCACCGCGGCGCAGCGTCTTGGTGTCGACCCGGACGTCGTCGGGGTTGTCCACGATGCCGCGCACCAGGTGCTCGAGTGCATCGGCCAGCATCAGGCTTGCGCCTCCGGCTCCTCGCCGCTGCCGTCGCCGGCTGCGTCGTCGGCCTCAGCCGGCTCCTGCGCAGCGCTCGCGTCTTCGGCGTGCTTCTCAGCAGATTCCTCGGCAGCCTTGGCGGCGTCTTCCTTGGCCTTGGCCGCCTGCGCCTTGCGCAGTTCGGCGTCAGCCTCGGCGGCCTTGATCGCCTCGGCGGCGTCGGCACCGCCCTCCTTGGTCCGCAGGGTGCCCTCGGCGCCGGGCAGACCCTTGAAACTCTGCCAGTCGCCGGTCACCTTCAACAGTGCGAGCACCTGCTCGGTGGGCTGTGCGCCCACCCCGAGCCAGTACTTGGCCCGCTCGGAGTCGACGTCGATGACGGACGGCTCTTCGGTGGGGTGGTACTTGCCGATCTCTTCGATCACCCGGCCATCACGCTTGGTGCGGGAGTCGGCGACGACGATGCGGTAGTAGGGCGCCCGGATTTTGCCCATGCGCTTCAAACGGATCTTGACGGCCACGTTGGTGGTTACTCCTCGAATGTTTGGGAGGGCTCGCGGCACACCCTGTAGGGACAAGGGTGGGCAGGTCGCCCGGGACACATCACGGTGCGCGGAGAGAGGGCCAGGCACCACGATGGGTACAGCGGGCCATTGTGCCAGATCGCGGCAGCACCGGGCCACAGCCGCACGCCCGCTGTGATGGGATACACGCCACACCAAGCCGCCGGTCCGGTCGGGACCGGGCGGGGCCGCCGTCAGGACCAGCGGAAGGTGCGGGCACCGACGGCGAAGAAGACCACCGTATAGGCACCCATGACTCCCAGTTGCAGCCACGGGGTGCCGGTGCCGAACCATGCCTCCGACAGCGCCTGGCTCGCCGCTCCCAACGGGGTGTAGGTGGCGATGGTCTGGAGCGTGTCGGGCATCATCGGCCCCGGGGTCCACAGCCCGGCGAAGAACAGCATGGGGAAGTACGTCAGCATCCCGATTCCGGAAGCGGTGCTGGCTTTCGGGGCGAGCCCACCGATCAGAAGCCCGATCGCGAGCATCGTCCCGGCGCCCAGCAGGAACGCTGCGGCCAGCACCAGCGGCTGGGACGGGAGGGGCACGTCGAAGGCGAACACGCCCACGACCACCGCCAGCGCCGCGGCGATCAACAGCGTGACGATGCTGATCACCATGTGCGCGTACAGCACCCCTGCCGGGCGCATCGGGGTGGTGGCCAGCCGGCGGAAGACGCCCTGTTCCCGGTAGCCGGCCAGATAGGCAGGCAACGTGGTGAGCCCGACGGTGGCGATCGCGACGCTGACCAGGGCTGGGGTGAAGACGTGGATGACCTGCAACCCGTCCCAGGGCGGCCCGACCCCCTCCACCTCGGTGCGCATGCCTGGAATGACCAGGCTCATGCCCACAAGCAGGACGGTAGGGAAGATCAGGGCGAAGAAGACCGAGCCGAAGTCGCGGCTGAACAGCCGGGCTTCGGTGCGGGTGAGTTGGCCCAGACCGCGCGGGACAGGTGGACGGGTGGTGGTGGCAGTCATGCGGAGACCTCCGAGTCGGCATCGGCGACGGACAGTTCGCGGCCGGTCGTTGCCACGAACACGTCCTCCAGAGAACGGTTCAGGGTTCGGATCTCGTCGGGGACGATGTCGAGTTCGGCCAGGGCGAGCAGGGTGGAGGGCAGCACCGTGCGGGAGCCGCTGACCTCGATCTCGTGACCCACGTGGCGCACCTGGTCCACGTCGGCAAGGTTGTGCAGCACCTGCTCATCGAGTGCCTCGGACAGTCGCATCCGGAAGGTCCGCTCCTCCTCCAGGTCGGCGATGAGGGCGGCCGGGGCACCCTCGGCGACGATCCGGCCACGGTCGATGATCGCCAGCCGGTCACAGAGCCGTTCGGCCTCCTCCATGAAATGGGTGACCAGCACGATCGTCACGCCGCGGGAGCGGACCTGCTCGACCAGTTTCCAGGTGTCCCGGCGGGCCTGGGGGTCCAGGCCGGTGGTCAGTTCGTCCAGGATCGCCACGTGAGGGTTGCCGATCAGGGCCAGGGCAATGGACAGACGTTGCTGCTGCCCACCTGAGAGTGCCTCGAACTTGGTGTGCCGCTTGTCGTGCAGACCCAGCAGTGCCAGCAGTTCGTCGGCATCGGCGGGATCGGCGTAGAAGGAGGCGTACAGCCGAAGTGCCTCTGCGACGGTGATCTTGGCCGGCAGCCGGGAGGATTGCAGTTGGATCCCCAGCACCTCCCGAACCGAGGCCGGGTCGCGTTGGGGGTCGCGGCCGAGGATGCGCACGGTCCCGGCGTCGGCGGTACGCAGCCCGGCGAGGCATTCCACGGTGGTGGTCTTGCCGGCACCGTTGGGGCCCAGCACGCCGAAGATCTCTCCGGGCTGGACCTGCAGGCTGACGTTGTCGACGGCGACGGTGTCGCCGTAGATCTTGCGCAGGCCAGTGATCTCGATGACCGGTTGGGTGGTGATCGTCATGATGACTCCACGGAGTTGATGGGAACGTTGCGGGTAACGAGATGGAAAGCGAAAGCGCCGGTAGCGACGACGATGAGGGCGAAGGCCACCGCCCATCCGGCCCCGGTGGGCAGACCGAGCCAGGCCTGGATCGGCGCATCGCTCGCGGTCAGCGCGATCACCACGAGCACGGGGCCGACGGTGGGGATGAGCAGCACGGTGCCCAGCAGCGCGCTGGTGCGGTAGTAGGCCATCGCCACCAGCAGGCCGCAGATGATCGCCGTGGTGGACAGCAACCACTGGCCCACGAACATCCCCCAGGTGGCGCCCGAACCGAGCATCGGCCCGTCCTCGAGCAGCATCGCCGCGTCGGGGAATACCAGCGCCTCCAGGACGGCGAGCAGGTACAGCGCTGCACCGTAGAGCACCCCCATGATGAGCGCGGTGAGCACGTTCGCCCGGATGAAGGCCCTTCTGGTCATCCCGGACAGCACGTGCACCGGCAGGTAGGCCAGCACGAAGATGAGCGCGAGGGAGAAAGCGAACCAGGTGGAGGCGTGGGTGCCGTACGGCGCAACCAGCACCCGGGTCGGGATGATCCCGCTCATCAGGATGTGCGCGGTGATGAGCAGCAGTACCAGGACCCCCCAGAGCCACACGGCCACACGCAGGTGCGCCTCGATCAGGGTCCGGGTGGCCACGATCCAGTTCGGTCGGAGACGGGTGGTGGTGGTCATCGGTTCTCCCCGGAGGTGAGATGGACGAACAGGTCCTGCAGCGGGACCGGGCCGATCTCGACGCCGGACTCCTTGGCCCGCCGGCGAAGGTCGGGATCGAGGTCGCCGAACACGGTCGTCTGCTGGGTGGGTCCCAGCGCCTGGGTGGACAGCACCTGTAGCCCGGCGGTCAGGTCGGTGATGGCCTCGGCGGCGCCGGTGAGGCTGGCTCCGCGAGCCCGCAGGTCCTCGGCGTCGGCATTGAGTAGCACGCGCCCGGAGTGCAGGATCGTGACGCCGGCGAATAGTTGCTCGATCTCGCTGATCAGGTGGCTGGAGAGCACGATCGTGCGGGGGTTCTCGACGTAGTCGGCCAGGAGCAGGTCGTAGAACCGGTACCGGGACGGGGCGTCCATACCCAGGTGCACCTCGTCGAACAGGGTCACCGGTGACCGGCTGGCCAGACCCAGCACCACCCCGAGGGCCGATCGCTGGCCCCGGGAGAGCTTGTCCGGGCGCTTCTTGGGCGAGAGTTCGAAGGCCTCCAGCAATTCCCCGGCGTAGTCGGCGTCCCAGTACCTGCGCACGTCGGCGAAGTAGTCCAGGTTGGTGCGCACCTTCTCGTCGGTGAGGACATCGCCGCTCTCGCGGATCATGCAGATGTCGCCCATGATCCGTTCGTTCTCGAACGGATCCTCGCCGCCCACCAACACGGCGCCGGTGGTGGGCCGGCGCAGTGCCGCGATCGTCGACAGCAGCGTGGTCTTGCCGGAGCCGTTGCGTCCGAGCAGGCCGTGGATCGCACCCGCATCGAACTGCACACTGACGTTCTGTAGGGCCTGGGTGTCCTTGAACCGGACACCAAGTTGCTCGGTGCTGATGCTCAGCCCGCTCACAGCCGGCCTCCCTTCCGGATGTAGGCGAGGAGGTCGGCGGTATCGATGCCCAGCATCCGCGCCTCCCGCAGAACCGGGTCCATCCAGTCGGTGAAGAACGCCTCGCGGCGCTGGGCCCGCAACCTCTGCGGAGCCCCCTCGGCGACGAACATGCCCACTCCTCGTTGCTTGTAGAGAATCCCTTCGGCCACCAGTTCGGTGAAGGCCTTTGCGGCGGTGGCCGGGTTGATCCGGTAGGTGGTGGCGTACTGCGTGGTCGACATGACCTGGTCGCCGGCGGCCAGCCGGCCGCCGATGATGTCGGCGCGAATCTGATCGGCGATCTGCACGTAGATCGGCTCAGGACCGTCGAACATCCCACCTCCCTGGTTCATTACTGCACTAATGAACCATAGGACCGAAGACCTGTCAATCCATCCATGGACCTCCTCCCGCTGACACCAGGGCGCGGCGGCGCACCGGCGGGGCGCTGTCGGGCCGAAGGGGCGCATCGGGAGCGCAGTTGCGCCCAACGGGGCACGAGGGGCGCAGCGGCAGGGCAGTGCCGGGGTCATCGGCGGGCGACGCCGCACCGGCGCAGGCCCTCAGGCCGCTGGAAGGCTCAGTGCGTCGCCGGCATGAGCGCACAGGGAGCCGGCCCCTGCTCGGCCGAGGAGTTCACTACTCGAACATGTTGTTGATCTGGTCGTTCAGTTCCGCCATCGCCTGCACGTCCCGGGTGCCCAGGTAGATCGAGTCCATCACCGGTGTCACCAGTGAGGTGATCGCGGCGCCGTGGTCGGTCACCGGGAACAGCACCGTGTAGTTGTTGTCCACCAGGTCGGTGAAGGGGGTCACATCGATCCCCTCCGCTGCGAACTCCTCCACCGCTGCCTCGGTGCCCGCAGGCCGGGCCGGGAAGATCACCGCCTGCTCCCCTACCGTGATCTGGCACTCATCGGATCCCAGGTAGGCCACCAACCGGGCCGCCTCCTCGGGGTGCTCGGTCTGGGCGTTGATGTTGTCGGCCAAGCCGTTGTACATCGAGACCGGGTGGCCCACCGGTCCGCTGGGGACGGGAGCGATGCCCATCTCCACCCCGTCCAGGGCCGCGAAACTGCGGATCATCCAGGACCCGTTGGCCGAGATCGCCGCCTGCCCGGAGGCGAACTGCTGCACCGGGTTGGGGTCGGTTCCGCCGATCTCGAAGGGTGGCATGAACCCCTTGTCCACCAGGGAGAAGAGCCATTCGATGGAGTCGAGGAACCGCGGATCGTCGTAGTTGTACTCATCCCCCCACACCTGCGCGTTGGTGTACTCCCACCCGGTGGCGCCGGCCAGCCAGGACCACTGGGTCTGCCCGTCGAAGCCGCCGGACCCGTTGGAGGCGATGCCGTAGGTGACCACGTTGCCCGGGTCGAAACCGTCCTCGTCGCCGCGCACCCCGTTGGCGTCCACCGACAGTCGCGCGAGGACCTCCTCGAAGGTGCCGCCGTCGTCGGGGTTCCAGTCCAGGCCCTCCAGGTCCTCCGGTTCCAGCCCGGCATCGGCCAGCAGGGCCTGGTTGTAGAACAACGCGATGGTGTCGAAGTCCTTGGGGATCCCGTACCAGCCGCCATCGGGTCCCACCCACAACTCCGAGAGCCCCTCCTGGAACTCATCCGGCTCGATCTGGGAGGTGGCCTCCAACTCGTTCAGATCCAGCAACACCTCACGGGTGACGTACTCGGGGTATCGGGTCAGGTGGCCGGTGAGCACGTCCGGGCCCGCGCCGGCTACGAATCCCGCGGTGACCTTCTGCCAGTAGTCGTCCCACCCGTACTGGCTCACCCGCACGTTGATGTCGGGGTTGGCGTCCTCGAAGGCCTGCACGCACTGCTGGTAGGCCGGTAACTGGTTGGCGTCCCACAACCAGTAGTCCAGGTGCACCTCATCGCCCAGTTCGGGCGCCGCGCATCCGGCCAGCACCAGGCCTGCACCAGCGAGCGCGGCCACCGAGGAGATCCGCAGCCGACGGCGCCGTCCCCCGGCGGTGGAGCGTGTGGTCGGTCCGGTCTCACCCCGGTAGGAACGACTGCGGGTGGCACCGTGCGTCACTCGGCCGGTCCGGGTGGTGGGGTTCATCATGGCGCTCCTCACTTGATCCCGGTGAAACCGATGGAGTTGACGATGCGCTTGGCGAAGAGCATGAACAGCACCAGCATGGGCAGGGCCGCCACCAGGGTCGCCGCCATCAGGCCGGACCAGTCCGGTCCGGTCTGGGGGGTCTGTGCGTTGAACGTGGCCAGGGCCACGGTCAGCACCCGGGACTCGTCGGTGTAGGAGACCATCAGCGGCCAGAAGTAGTCGTTCCAGGCGGTGATGTAGGTCAGGATCGAGACTGTGGCGATCGGTGCCACGGTCATCGGGATGATCAGGGTGAAGAACACCCGTACCTTCGAGGCACCATCGATGAAGGCCGCCTCCTCCACTTCGATGGCCACGTTCATGAAGAACTGGCGCAGGAAGAAGATCACGAACGGGGTCATGAACAGCCCGGGCAGCATGATGCCCAGCAGCGTGTCGATGAGACCCAGATCACGGATCAGGAGGAAGTTGGGCAGCAGGGTGAAGATCAGCGGCACCATGAGGGAGAGCAGGAACAGCCCGAAGACGAAGTCCCGTCCCGGCCAGCGCAACCGGGAGAAGGCGTAGGCGGCCATTGCGGAGAAGAACACCTGGCACACCGTGACCGCGGTGGCCACGATCACCGAGTTGCGCAGGTACAGCCAGAAGTCCATGTGCGCCCCGGAACCGCCGTCGGCGATCGCCTCCTCCACCGACTGCATCCCGAACACCCGCGCGAACCCGCTCCAGGTGAACTCCACCGGCAGCAGCGAGGCGGCATTGGCGTACAGCGCGCTGTTGGAGGAGAGCGCGGTGCGCAGGATCCAGTAGAACGGGAACAGGGTGATGATCAACAGGAGCACCATCACCACCCAGGCGAGGATGCGCCCGAGGCCGGACCTGCGGTGGGGACGGGACGTCTGCGCCTGCCTCATCGGGGCGTCCGGTTCCACCGCGGCCACCTTCTCCTGAGTCATGTCCTCACCCCGCTCTCTCTAGTTCAGATCCGATTGGCCGGCCCGCGTGACGCGGTACTGCAGGAAGGTGACCACCATCAGGATCACCAGCAACGCAACGCTCAGCGCGGAGGCGTAGCCGAAGTCGAACTGGCCGAAAGCCATGTCGTAGATGTAGTACTGCAGCACCCTGCTCGCATCGACCGGGCCTCCGGCAGTGGTCACCGAGACGGTGTCGAACACCTGGAACGAGCCGATCACGGTGATGATCAGCACCAGTCCCAGGATCGGCCGCAGCAACGGCATCGTGATGGAGAAGAAGGACCGCACCTCCCCCGCGCCGTCCACCCGGGCGGCCTCGTACAGGTTCTGCGGGATGGTCTGGAGGCCGGCGAAGATCAGCAGCGCGGTGTAGCCCATGTGCCGCCAGATGTTGACTGCGGCGATGGTCGGGATCACCCAGGTCTCGGAGTTGAAGAATGCCACCGGGTCGAACCCGATCGCGGTCAGGATCCGGTTACCGAGTCCGAGCTGGAAGTCCAGGATCCACAAGAACACCAGCGCCGCCACCACGTTCGAGACCAGGAACGGGGTCAGCACCAGCGAACGCAGCAGGGTGGACTGGGTGAGCCGCTGCATCAGGACCGCGATCAGCAGGGCCAGCACCGTCTGGAACCCGATGTTGAGGATCACGTAGTAGATGGTGACCCGCACGGCGTTCCAGAACACCGGGTCGGCGAACATCCGGGTGAAGTTGTCCAGCCCGATGAACTCCGCCGGGGACAGCAGGTCCCAGGAGGTCATCGACAACCACAGGCCGCGAAGCAGCGGCCAGAAGTAGAAGGTCAACAACCCGACCGTCGCGGGGAAGATGAACACCAGCGCCAGTCGCAGGTCCGATCTCGGCTTGTTGCGGACCGGCCGAGTCTCGGTGTGCACGACCACCACACGACTCCTTCGGCGTTGCTGAACTGCTGGTTCACCGATTCAAGCAGGTCACGGGGAGTGCGACAAGCGCGACACCCCGGCCAACGGAGGGACAAGACCTCGGATGTCTGCGCGGAATCGGGCCTGTCAGCCGACCACCCGCCCTCGCCGGATCACCGCTGTGGGATGGGCCAACACCCCGATGTCTGCGCGTGGATCCGCCGGATAGACCACCAGATCGGCCGGTGCCCCCTCGGCGATGCCGGGGCGGCCCAGGTAGGCACGTGCCGCCCAACTCGCAGCGGCCAGCACGTCGACGGCCGGCACGCCGGCCCGGACCATCTCCGCGCACTCCTGCGCGATCAACCCGTGCGCCAGGGTGCCACCGGCATCGGTGCCGACCAGCAGCGGGACCCCCGCCTCATACAGGTCGTGTACGTGCTGGTACCTGCGGGCGTGCATCGCCCGCATCCGCTGGGCGAAGGCGGGGAACTTGGCCGCACCCTGATCGGCGATCTTGTCGAAGGTCCCCACCTGAAGCAGCGTGGGCACCACCGGGGTCTGCCGCTGCGCGGCACTGGCGATCTGGCTCGCGCTCATCCCGGTGCCGTGCTCGATGCAGTCGACCCCGGCGGCCAGGATCGGGTCGATCGTCTCAGTCGCGAAGGTGTGCACGGTGACGCGGGCACCTTCTGCGTGCGCCGACTCCACGCCGCGCGCCAGCTGCTCATCGGGCCACAACGGTTCCAGGTCCGCGGCCGGTCCCCTGGCCCGGTCGATCCAGTCCCCCACGACCTTGACCCAGCCGTCCCCGGCACGGGCCTGCACGGCCATCGCACCGGGCAACTCGTCCACGGACTCCAGTTCGATGGCGAAGTAGCGCAGGTACCGCTTCGGACGGGCCAGGTGTCGGCCGGCGCGGATGATCTCGGGAACATCGTCGCGGTCCGCGAGCCACCGGGTGTCCACCGGCGATCCCGCATCGCGGACGAGCAGCGTGCCCGCGGCCAGATCCGCGCGCGCTTGCGCCAGGACGGTCGACTCCTCCACCTCGCCCAGCGGGCCGAGACCGACGTGGCAGTGCACGTCCACCAGGCCGGGCACCGCCCAACCCTCGATGATCCGGTCGGCGGAGCCGGCGTCGTCGAGCCGCAGCACGCCGTCGGCAATGCCGACCTGCCCTACCGACCGCGCGCCGTCCAGGATCACCTCACCCCGGACGATCAGGTCCATCTAACTGCTCCGCACCCGGTCCGCACCGAACCCGGCCGGTGCAGGTGCCGAAGGGCAGGACCGGTCCGCTCCGGCGGACGGCACAGCCATCAGCGGCCCAGGAACTTCTCGAACCCCGGGGGCAGACTCAGCGAATCGGGATCGACCTCATCGGTCGTGGTCCCCACCCCGAAGGAGGAGCCGGATTTGGCCTTTGCGGCGCGCTCGGCCGCCTCGCGTTCCTGCCGGGCACGCTTGGCCGGATTGCCCGACTTGCCCTTCTTGCGGTTCTTCGGGGGGGCCTGCATGCGGCCCTTGGACTTCTTTCCCGCACCGGGCATCCCGCCCATTCCGGGCATCCCCCCCATACCGGGTAGCCCTCCGGGGCCGCCACGTCCCCCGCTGCGGGCCATCGAACGCATCATCGTCTTGGCCTGGTCGAACCGCTCCACCATCTGGTTCACCTCGGTGACGGTGGTGCCCGAACCGCGAGCGATGCGGGAACGGCGCGAACCATTGAGGATCTTGGGGTTGGCGCGCTCGGCCGGAGTCATCGACTGGACGATCGCCTCGACGCGAACCACGTCGCGCTCATCGAAATTCTCCAGTTGCTCGCGCATCTGGCCCATCCCGGGCAGCATGCCGAGCATCTTCTTCATCGAGCCCAACTGCTTCATCTGCTGCATCTGGCTGAGGAAGTCGTCGAGGGTGAAGTCACCGTCGCCGGAGAGCTTCTCAGCGATCTCGGCGGCCTGGCGCTCGTCGAAGGCCTTCTCGGCCTGCTCGATCAGCGTGAGGACGTCACCCATGTCCAGAATGCGCGAGGCCATCCGGTCGGGGTGGAAGCGCTCGAAGTCGGTGAGTTTCTCGCCGGTGGAGGCGAACAGCACCGGCTTGCCGGTGACGGTGCGGATCGACAGCGCAGCACCACCGCGGGTGTCCCCGTCGAGTTTGGCGAGCACCACACCGGTGAAGCCGACCCCGTCGGCGAACGCCTGGGCGGTGGTGACCGCGTCCTGCCCGATCATCGCATCGACCACGAACAGGGTCTCGTCGGGCTGCACCGCATCGCGGATATCGGCGGCCTGGCCCATCATCTCGGTGTCCACGCCGAGGCGTCCGGCGGTGTCGACGATGACCACGTCGTGGTGCTTGTCCCGGGCCCGGGCGACGCCGGAGCGCGCCACCTCAACCGGGTCACCGACGCCGTTGCCCGGCTCGGGCGCCCAGACCGGCACGCCGGCCTGGCCACCCACGATCTGCAACTGGTTCACCGCGTTCGGACGCTGCAGGTCCGAGGCCACCAGGAGTGGGGTGTGACCCTGTTCGCGCAGCCACCGGCCGAGTTTCCCGGCGAGCGTGGTCTTTCCCGCACCTTGCAGACCGGCGAGCATGATCACCGTGGGCGGGTGCTTGGCCAGGCTCAGTTCGCGCGACTCACCGCCCAGTATCTCCACGAGTTCGGCGTGCACGATCTTGACGATCTGCTGCGCCGGGTTGAGTGCCTCGGAGACCTCGACGCCCCCGGCCTGTTCCCGCACAGCGGCGGTGAAGGCACGGACCGCCGGGACCGCCACGTCCGCGTCGAGCAGCGCGCGCCGGATCTGGGCCACGGTGGTCTCGATATCGGACTCGGACAGCCGGCCCTTGCCACGCAGGGACTTGAACGTGGCGCTGAGCCGATCGGAGAGACTGGCGAACACTGGCACTTCCTCGGTTGACCTGTAGGAGCGGGCTCTGGTCAGGATAACGCGCCGGCCCGTCCCTCTCAGCGAGGCACCCTTAGTGACGACGTGGAACGGTCGGCGCAGGTGGTGGTCAGGACCTGGGTTCTCCGGCCGTGGCAGCGATGCTCTCGAGCATGTTCTCCAGCGCCTCGGCGAACTCCTCGGCGTCGTTGCGCGGCGCGCTGAGCAGGGTGGCGATCGAGGCGATGGTGGGATAGTCGGTCAACGCCTGCGCATCCGGTCCCGGCGCCGAAGGCTCCGGCCCCTGATTCTGCCGGGCTTCCTGTGCGGCGGTCAGGAGCAGGTGGCCGAGCAGGAAACTGGCGAAGGTGCGGTAGACCACCGCCACCTGACCCTCGTCGAACCCCGCCCCGAGCAGGGTGGAGAGGAACTCCTCGACCACCTCCAGATTGCGCAGCGGCGGACGCAGCCAGGGCGCGGCCGGGTGCCGGGTGGCGACGAGTGGGAACAGGTTCGGATGACGCAGGGCCAGGTCGCGCATCTGGTGCGCCAGCCGCCACAGGTACGCCCGCCACCCTCCCGCGGAATCGACGTCGGCGCTGGCGGCCGACTCCACCATGCCCGACACCTCGTCGACCATCGCGTCGAGCAGGTCCTCCCTGCCGTCGACGTAGCGGTACAGGGCCATCGCCTCCACGCCGATCTCCGCACCCAGGCGCCGCATGCTGAGCGCGC
Source organism: Pseudactinotalea sp. Z1739 (assembly GCF_049725055.1). Next base: position 38,793 of record NZ_JBMPQA010000010.1, read on the forward strand.
CTACCCCCTCGGCGTCGACCAGGGCGATGGCGGTCTCGATGATCTGGGCACGCGTCAGGCCCCCGCGCGCGTCCGAACCGGAACCGTGGTCCTCGGGACCGCCGTCAGTTGCTGTGGAGCCCATGGCGCCGGCCGGGGCGCCATCGTCCGCGCGCTCGGCATCCGTATCGGCCATGACAACTCCTTGATCAGCCCTGGGCGTGAGGGCCCATTGTGGCATCCGGGGCAGACCCCGTCCTGCCGAGAGGTTCGGTGCCCGCACTCCCCTGGTCACCGACGCTCTCCGCGCCCAGCGGGAATGGCAACCCGCGCCCGGGACCGTCCGCTCGGAAAGTTCCCGATGCGTGGTCGTAGCCACTTTCGCATTTACACTGTAAACTCCGCGTGAATGCGTACCATGAGGACCACGAGAAGACACGAGGCCATTATGACAGCCACGGGGAAAGTCCTGCCGCCGGCCGGCGAACCCGGTTCGGTCGCCGTGCTGACGTCATCGAACCGCTCCCGTCTTGTGCTCGCCGGTGAGATCGACATCGCCGTCGAGGCCGAACTGGCGGAAGCCATCGGTGAGTTGCTCTCCCTGGGACTCCCAGTGGATATCGATGCCCGCAACATCAGATTCATGGACTCCTCGGCGCTGTCCGGGATCGCGAGGCTGAGCAGCCAGCTCGGGCACCGGCCGCGGATGATCTGCCCGCCCGAGTCGGTACTCTTCCTCCTCGACGTCACCAGGGTCGCCGAGGACGTGGACGTCGTGGATCAGGACCCGGGCTTCGAGGAGGACGCCACGCAGGTCCGGGTTTCGCAGGATTGACGGCCATTCGCGCCTCGGCGCTCCGCGGACGTCGTCCGTAACGCCGGAGTGGGCTCCGCGCCTACGTGGCACGGAGCCCACCTCCGCCGATGCCGGGGCCGTCTCCGGCGCCGGCGGTTAGTTCGTCGGGACGATTCCCTCGTACGCGCTCTCGGCGTGTTCGAGCAAGTCGATTCCGGAGAGTTCCCCCTCCTCGGGGACCCGCCATCCCAGGGTGGCCTTGAGAGTGAGGCCGATGATCGCCGTGACGACCCCTGAGAACACGATCGCAACGAGCACCACCAGGGCCTGGACGAGGAGCAGGCTGGGTCCGCCACCGTAGAAGAGGCCCCCGTCGGTCGCCAGGAACCCGATCATCAGTGTTCCGATGAGCCCGCCGACAAGGTGGACACCGACCACGTCGAGTGAATCGTCGTAGCCCAGCGTGTACTTCAGGCCGACGGCCAGCGCACACGCGGTGCCGGCGGCCAGGCCCAGCACGATCGCCCCGACCGGGCTCAGCGACCCGGCTGCCGGGGTGATCGCGACCAGACCCGCGACGATGGCCGATGCGACCCCCAGGGCGGTCGGCTTGCCCTGCCGGATCTTGTCCACCACCATCCAGCCGCAGACCGCCGCGGCGGTAGCCACGGTGGTGTTCACCCAGGCCAGACCCGCCTCACCGTTGGTTCCATAGGCAGAGCCGGCGTTGAAACCGAACCAGCCGAACCACAGCAACGCAGCACCCAGCATCACGAAGGGCAGGTTGTGTGGCCGGATCACCTCGGTCTTGAAACCCCGGCGCACGCCGATGATGAGCGCGAGCACCAGTCCGGCCACGCCGGCGTTGATGTGCACCACGGTGCCTCCGGCGAAGTCGATCGGTTCGGCGATGCTCGCGAACGGACCATCCTCGGAGAGCAGGCCGCCGCCCCAGACCATGTGAGCCATGGGGAAGTAGGCCAAGGTCACCCACAGGCCGGCGAACACCAGCCAGGTTCCGAACTTGACGCGGTCGGCGATCGATCCGGCGATCAGTGCGGTGGTGATCATCGCGAAGGTGACCTGGAATCCCACGTCGACAAGCGTCGGAATCGCCTGGCCGGTCTCCTCATCGACCACCGTGAGTTCGTCGAAACTGCCCCCCAGGCCGAACTGGTCCAACGGGTTGCCCACGATGCCACCGAGGGAGGCGCCGTAGGACATCGACCATCCCCACAGGACGTAGACGACCCCGATCACGGCCATCGCGCCGAAGCACATCATCATCATGTTCAACACGGACTTGGAGCGGGCCATACCGCCGTAGAACAGCGACAAGCCGGGGGTCATCAGCAGTACCAAGGATGCCGAGACGAGCATCCAGGCGCTGATACCGGTATCGATGAACGGTTCCATTCGCTTCTCTCCCAACGCCAGCCCGGGCGGCTGGTCCGCGCAAAATCGTCGGGGGAAACTTATGGTGTTGTCAAGACTTTGAATTTACTTTCTATATATCTTCGAATGGGCTGGACTTGGATGCGATGGGCAGCAAGAATGGTGCTTGACTATGCTGGATCCGGCTCAGGTCAGGAGCGCATCCACGAACTCCTCGGCGTCGAAGGGCGCCAGATCGTCCGGCCCCTCTCCCAGACCGACCAGTTTGACCGGAACGCCCAGTTCACGCTGCACCGCGACCACGATGCCGCCCTTGGCGGTGCCATCCAGCTTGGTCAGCACGATGCCGGTGACGTCGACCACCTCGGCGAACACCTGCGCCTGTCGCATCCCGTTCTGGCCGGTGGTGGCGTCCAGGACCAGCAGTACCTCGGCCACCGGAGCCGATCGGGAGACCACCCGCTTGATCTTGCCGAGTTCGTCCATCAGTCCGGACTTGTTCTGCAACCTGCCGGCGGTGTCGATCATGACCACATCGGCCCCCGCCTCGCGGCCGGCGCGCACCGCGTCGAAGGCGACCGAGGCAGGATCGGCTCCCTCGCGGTCCGAGCGGATCACCGGCACGCCCACGCGATCTCCCCAGGTGGTCAACTGCTCGGCGGCGGCGGCCCGGAAGGTGTCGGCGGCGCCGAGATAGACGTCTCGGTCCTCGGCGACGAGCAGCCGGGCGAGTTTACCGATCGTGGTGGTCTTCCCGGTGCCGTTGACGCCCACCACCAGGATCGTGGCCGGGTGGGGTTCACCGTCGTCTCCCAGGCCGGCGTCGATACTCAGGCTCCGGTCCATCTCCGGGTCCACGATGTTCAGCAGTTCGGCGCGCAGGATGGCTCGGACCTGCTCGGGTTCCTGGGCCGCATCGACCCGAGCCCGGGTGCGCAGCGCCGCCATCAGGTCATCGGTGGGTCCGGCACCGACGTCGGCCAGGAGCAGCGTCTCCTCGATCTCCTCCCAGTCGGCCTCGGTGAGGGAGTCCTTGGACAGCAGGTTCAACAAGGTGGAGCCCAGGGTTCCGGAGCGCGCGAGCCGGCTGCGCAACCGGGCCATCCGGCTTCCGGCCGCCTCCGGCCGGTCCAGCACCGGTTGGGCAGGTTCGGCCACCGTCGCTTCGGGCTCGACCGTCCCGGTCGCGGTCGGGGGTGCGGTATCGACGTCGGTGCCGCCGCCCGTGGGCTCAGCGCCCTCCGGTTCAGCCTCGGGCGGTCGCGCCGGTGGCGCCTCCTGCTCGCGCTCAGGTGCGGCCGGGGCACCGCCACGGCGGCGGCCCACCGCCACCAGGGACAGGCCCAGCACCACGAGGGCGAGCAGGCCGAGGAGCAGATACAACCAGATGTTCTCGATCACGAGATCCAGTGTGGACCACCGAAGCCACTACCGGCCAACCGCAGCGCAGGGGGACGCGTCGGTGCCGCCGGGCCCCGGGGCGTGGGTCGGAGCGGTCACCCCCGAGCGTGGGCGCAGCCGGGATCAGTCCCGGCCGCGATGGCGGCGCAGCATTTCACGCAGGTCCGGAGCCTCCTCGTACCCGTTGCCCTGCTCGGCCAGCGCGGCGAGGTCCTGGACCAGGAGTTCCTCGCCTTCATCCTCCGACAGGCCCCAGCCGGGTCCGCCGGTGTTGCGCACGGCCGTGAACGCCTCGGCAACCCAGGCCCGGTATCCGCCGTCCGGTGCGTGTGCGCGCAAGAGGACCACCGCCACCAGGGTGGCGATGAACGTGCTGAGCACGACGACGGCGACTACTTCCCACACGCTGTCGATTATCACACCGCGTTGCCCATCCGGGGACGTGTGGGGCAGCGTGTTGCGAGCGTGTTGCCGGTGACGAGCAGCACACCGTGACCCGGGCCTACTGCTCCTCGCGCAGCCGCTGGGAGATCACCTGGGTCACTCCGTCCCCGCGCATCGTCACCCCGTAGAGTGCGTCGCCGACCTCCATGGTCCGCTTCTGGTGGGTGACCACGATCAACTGGGAGTCCTGGCGGAGTTCGGTGAAGATCTCCAGCAGCCGGCCGAGGTTCACATCGTCCAGGGCGGCTTCGACCTCGTCCATCACGTAGAACGGACTCGGCCGGGCCTTGAAGATCGCGATCAGCAGCGCCACTGCGGTCAGGGACCGTTCCCCGCCCGAGAGCAGCGAGAGCCGGTTGATCTTCTTGCCCGGGGGCTGGGCCTGCACCTCGATGCCGGTGGTGAGCATGTCGTCCGGATCGGTCAGCACCAACGCTCCCTTGCCGCCGGGGAAGAGCCGGGCGAAGACCTGCTCGAACTGCACGGCGGTGTCGTGGTAGGCAGCGGTAAAGACGTGCTCCACTCGTTCGTCGATCTGGGCGACGATCTGCATCAGGTCGGCCTTGGACTTCTTCAGGTCGGCGAGTTGCTCGGCCAGGAACTGGTGACGCTCCTCCAGCGCGGCGTGCTCCTCCAGGGCCAGCGGGTTCACCTTGCCCAACAGGCTGAGGGCCCGCTGGGCGGCCTTGTACCGCTTCTCCTGCTCGGCCCGCACATAGGGGCGCGGCTCCTCGGCGTCGGCATGCTCGCCGTCGGCGGCCGCCGTACCCGGTGCAGGGACCGGTGGTACCAACTGGTCCGGCCCGTACTCGGATACCAGTACCTGAGGGTCCAGGCCCAGTTCCTCCACCGCACGTTGCTCGAGCTGTTCGATCCGCAACTTCTGCTGGGCGCGGGCCACCTCGTCGCGATGTACCACATCGGTCAGCTCGCTGTGCCGTGCGCTGAGTTGCTCCAGCTCTTCGCGCACAGTCCGAAGGGCCTGCTCCCGCTCTTCCCGAGCGGCCTCTGCCTGCTCACGGCGCTCGGCGGCCAGGGCCAGGGAGTGCTCCAGGTGCTGCAGTGCCGTCTCGGCGGCCGCGTGCACCTCGGTGGCGATCGCTGCCTGCACCGCACGACGCCGCGCCCGCTCCCGGGCCACCTCACGGGCGTGCCGTTCCGCAGCCGCGGCTCCCTCCAGGGACTCGGCTCGGGCGGTGACGGCGCGGAGTCGTTCCTCGACGGTGCGCAGGGCAAGGCGCGCCTCGGTCTCCAGGCCGCGTGCTTGCGTCGCGGCATCGGCGGTGCGATCGCGCTGTGCGGTCGCACCCTCCAGATCGGTCGCCTGCTCCTCCGGTTCGGCCTGCGCCCGCTCGAGCCGCTCGGCGAGTTCGGCCAGTTCGGTGCCCACCTGCTCCTTGGTGAGTTCGGCCGTCTCGATCGCCGGCCGGATCCGATCGGCCTCGGCGCCGGCCGCGCGCATGGCGGCCTGGAACTGCCCGAGTTTCTCGGCCACGGCCGCCAACTGGGCGTCGGACTCGTGCAGGTCGGCCAGGGTGGCGTCGACCCGCTCCTGCGCGGTCTGCACCTCCTCGCGTGCCGGACCGAGGGCGAACCGGACCTGCTCCGCCCGTCCCACCGCTGCCTGCAGGTTCTGCTCGGCCTCGTCACGCGCAGCGTGCAGTTCCAGCACCGAAGGGCCCCCGGGTGAGCCGCCCCGGATCTGGGTGCGCGCCACCACATCACCCTCCAGGGTGACCGCCATGACGTCATGGGCACCGACCACCCGGCGGGCCTGGGCCAGATCCTCCACCACCACCACACCGGCGAGTAGCCGGGCGATAGTGGGTCCCAGCGTCTCGTCGGCGGAGACCAGATCGTTGGCCCACTTCCCGGCGGGCGCCGCCGCGACCGCGGGCTCGCCGTCACCGGGTCCGCCGGCCACCACCAGGCGTGCCTGACCGGAGTCATTGCTGCGCACCAGCCGGACCGCGTCCACCCCGGCGGCCACCGACTCCACCGCGGCGGCATCGGCCAAGGGCCCCAAAGCAGCCGCGATCGCGTTCTCGTACCCGCTGGCCACGGTGATCAGATCGGCCAGCGAGCCCAGCAACCCGGCGGGCCCGTCCGCACCGAGCAGCGTCCCGGTGCCGTCCTTACGGTCCATCGACAGGTCCAGTGCGTCCCGCCGGGCGGCCCAGGTGGACCTGGCCGACTCCGCCTCACGTTCGGCCTCGGTCAGTTCGACGACCTTCGCCTGTGCCGCCTCCAGGGTCTCCAGGGCCGCCTCATGGGCGGCATCCAGTCCGACCTCACCCTCCTGGGCCCCGACCACGGTCTGCTCCAGCTCGACGTAACCGGAGCGGGCCTCCTCCTGGCGGGCTTCAGCCGAGCGCAGGTCCTCGCGCAGGCGCGCCAGTTCGGACTCGATCCCCTCCAGGCGGCTCCGCCGGGCCCCGACCTGCCCGGTCAGCCGGGCCAGCCCCTCGCGCCGATCGGCCACGCCCCGGTGCACACCGGCCAGTTCCCGCTCCGCCGTGGCGGCGGCCTCCTCGGCCTCCTTTCGCGCGGCCTGCGCATCGGCCAGACCCTGCTGGGCCTGCTCCCGCTCCGCGGTCAGTTCGGCTTCGGCCTCCCGGGTGCGCTGGGCCTGGGCCTCAAGGTCGTCGGGATCCTGACCCTCCTGCGGCGCCGCCGCCGATCCCAGCAGCCGGGTGCGCTCGGCCGCCAGCGTGGCGGTGCCTCGGAGCCGTTCGCGCAGACCGGACAGCCGGTACCAGGTCTCGGTGGTCTCACTCAGCCGGGGTGCGGCTGCGGCGGCCTCCGCCTCCAAGTGAGCCAGCCGCCGCCGTCGGTCCTGCTGTGCCTGCTCGACCTGCTCCCGCTCGGTGCGCAGCGCCGTCTCGTCCGCGATCTCCGCCGCGAGCGCCGAGGAGAGCTGGACCAGATCGTCGGCGAGCAGCCGGGCGCGGGCGTCGCGCAGATCCACCTGCACCACCTGGGCCCGGCGCGCCACATCGGCCTGCTTGGCCAGTGGCCCCAGCTGCCGCCGGATCTCCGCCGACAGGTCGCTGACCCGGGCCAGGTTCGCCGACATGGTGTCGAGTTTGCGCAGGGCGCGTTCCTTGCGCTTGCGGTGCTTGAGGATGCCGGCCGCCTCCTCGATGAAGTGCCGGCGTTCCTCCGGTCCGGCCTGCAGTACCGAGTCCAACCGCCCCTGTCCCACGATCACGTGCATCTCCCGGCCCATACCGGTGTCGGAGAGCAGGTCCTGGATATCCAGCAATCGGCAGGGGGTGTTGTTGATCGCGTACTCCGAGGCGCCACCGGAGAACAGGGTGCGCGAGATCGTCACCTCCGAGTACTCGATCGGCAGCACACCGTCGGAGTTGTCGATCGTCAGGGACACCTCGGCCCGGCCCAACGGCGGACGCTTGGAGGTGCCGGCGAAGATCACATCGGCCATCGCCCCACCGCGCAAGGACTTCGCGCCCTGCTCCCCCATCACCCAGGCCAGTGCATCGACCACGTTGGACTTCCCGGACCCGTTCGGGCCGACCACGCAGGTGATCCCGGGCTCGAAGTGCAGCGTGGTCGCCGAGGCGAAGGACTTGAACCCACGCAGCGTCAACGTCTTCAGGTGCACGTCGGTCACTCTAGCCGTGCCGGTGGTGACCTTCGTGGCGCACGCGCGCGAACGTCCGGGCCCGCATGGCATGGCCCGCAGCCGGGCGCTGCAGGCACCGGGGGCGCGGGTGCATTACCATCAGCCGGGCCCCCGCCACGCACGCTTGGATGCCCGCCGCGCATGATCGACAGCCGCCACCTGACCATCGATGACCAGATCGCCGACCGCTACCGCGCGGTACCGGTGGAGGTGCCGGCCGGTGCGGGGGGTCTGCACGTCGAGTTGGACTATGACGATTCGGCGGCCGTGATCGACCTGGGTTGTGCCGGCTCCCACGGCTGGCGTGGCTGGTCCGGCGGGGCGCGACGGGAGTTCTGGATCGGGCCGAATGCCGCCACCCCCGGGTACGTCCCCGGGGAACTGGAGGGCGGCACCTGGGAGGTGATCCTGGGGCTGCATCAGATCCCGGCCGCCGGGGTGGGGGTGCGGGTGCGCGCCGAGGTGGTGCCATCGGTGACCGTCCCGGACGAGCCGCTGGCGCCGGTGGCCACTCAGCGGGTGCGGGGTTCGGACCGGCAGGTACCCGCGGAGCCGGGGCTGCGCTGGTATGCCGGGGACTTCCATGCCCACACCACCCACTCCGACGGCGTCGAGAGCATCGATGAGCTCGCCGCCCGCGCCGCCGCGGCCGGACTCGACTTCCTGGCCGTGACCGACCACAACACCATCAGTCACCACGCCCACCTTGCCGGCCCCGGAGCCCGGCACGGCATCACCCTCATTCCCGGCCAGGAGGTCACCACCGCAGACGGGCACGCCAACGCCCTGGGGGATGTCGGCTGGGTGGACTTCCGCGCCCCAGCCAGGCACTGGGCCGAGGCGGTCCAGCGCGGCGGCGGGGTGCTGAGCATCAACCACCCCCTGGCGGGCGACTGCGCCTGGATACACCCGCTCGACCGCGCCCCCCGCGCGCTGGAGGTGTGGCACATCGGCTGGTTCCGGGACCTGAGCGCCACCGGCCCATGGGCGATCTGGCAACGCTGGCGCGAGGCCGCCGGCGGTGCCTCGGTGGTGCCGTTGGGCGGCAGTGACTTCCACCGGCCCGGTCAGGGCTTCACCGTGGGCACGCCCACCACGTGGGTGGCGGCGCAGGACGATTCGCCCGAGGCGATCCTGGCCGGAGTGGCCGCCGGGCGCACCGCGATCAGTGTCGGGGTGCGCCCCGACGCCACGCCCGACCCGTTGCACAGCCCGTTGCTGGTGCGCGTCGAGGGCGATCTGCTCGCCCTGGGTGCCGCGGGTGCCGTGCTCGTCGATGCCGAGGGACGACGCCGGCGACTGGCCGGTCCCGCCGAGCGCCTTGCCGCGGGGTCCGGTCCGTACCGGATCGTGGACGACCAACGCCGGATCCTCGCGATCAGCCCGTAGGCCCGGCCCCGGCGGCCTCAGCCGTCGTCGTCGTCGTCCAGGTCCTGGGCCGGGACGGCTGCCGCGGTGTCCGCCACATCGGCCTCGCTGGCCCGCCCCTCCAGATCCGGTCGTGCGGTGCGGGGACGGTAGTCCTCACCGGACTCCGGGGGCGGAGCGGACGTCTCATCGGCCAGGCTGACCGGTTCGTGGGCATCGGGATCGACCAGCCCGGCATCCTGCCAGGACTGCTCACCGGGGACGGTGCTCATGTCTCCTCCTTCGGCTCACCATGTCGAGGACTCAGCCACCGGTACACCGGCGGGGCGCCGGCGGCGATGCCAGCCTAACCCGCCGGATGCCGGCGCGACAGCGGGGTGTGCGAGGGCGGCTGGTGCCGGACCGGTCCGGAGGGGGCTCCGTAATCGCCTTTACGGCGCCGGCCCCTGCGTGCCAGGGTCGCCGATATGCCCTCCGCCGTTGAACTGATTCGCTCGGCCACACTGTCCGACGTCGCCGAGTACGCCTATGCTGCCACCGCACCGAAAGATGCCCGATTGATCTTCCTGGCCGGCGCGTGCCCGTTGGACGCCGGCGGCGGCACCGTCGCGGTTGGCGATTACGCCGGCCAGGCCGCCGCGTGCGTGGCGACCATGAACCGCGCGCTGGCCGATGCCGGGGCCTCGATCACCGACGTGATCAGCACCCGGGTCCTCGTGGCCTCGGCTGACCAGGCCGATCTGGTTGCGGCCTGGGAGGTGGTGCGCGATGCGTTCGGCAACCATGACGTGCCCTCCACCCTGATGGGGGTCACGGTGCTGGGCTACGACGACCAAGTCGTGGAGATCGAGGCCATCGCCGCCGTCGTGGACTGACGGCTGCTCACCCGGCTCCACCCGGGGGTGTGCGCTGAACCGCCTCGAGCGCACCGCGCAACGCCGCGCGTACGGTCACGATCGCCGGGCGGTTCACCGCGGCCCGGCGCACCGAGGTGAACAGCTCCCGGTAGAAGGGGCCGGGCAGGCTGATCCGGCGCACCCCCCGCGGCCGCGCCGTCCAGATCAGGTCAGGTAACAGGCTGACCGCGTGTCCCGCCCGGATCAGGTGGATGTGCACGCTCAGGTCGGCGGAGTAGTACCGGATGTCGGGCTCGAACCCGGCGGCCCGGCACTGCTGGACCACCCAGTCCTTGGCCGCGGTCCCCTTCGGCTCGACCACCCAGGGCACGTTCCGGGCATCGCTCAACGACTGGATGCCGCTGCGCCCGGGCACCACCAGGCGCATCGTGTCGGTGCCCAGGAGCTCCCGGTGCAGTTGATCGTGGTGCGCGCGGGTGTAGCCGGGGTACTGCTCGGCCATGGCCAGGTCGAACCCGCGGGTGGGCAGTTCGGAGAGGCCGAACTCCGGAGGCACCACCGACGCCTCGATCCGCAGGTGTGCAGCCTGCTTCTCCAGGGTGGTGAGGGCGTAGGGAACCAGCGCCCGCGCCGCCGTCTCCAGTGTGGCCAGCCGGATCGTCTCGGGCACCGGACGCTCCGGTGCCAGTTCGCTCTGCACGCCTTCCTGCAGTTCGATCACCTGAGCGGCGTAGCGGGCCACCCGGGTGCCGGCCGGGGTCAGCCGTACCCGCCGTCCGTCCTGCTCCAGCAACGGCACACCGACCTCGCGCTCCAGGCGCGCCAGCTGCTGGGAGACCGAGGACGGGGCATAACTGAGCGTCTCGGCAACGGCGGTGATCGTGCCGCGCAACTGCAGTTCCCGTAGCAGGCGCAACCGGTGCAGATCCCACACTTCCCTGACCTTTCGCCAGAACCGAACGGTATCATTCACTTTTTCACGCTTATCACGAAACGTATGTCCTGACACACTGACAGATCAGGATCAGTCGGGAAGGTCATATCGGCGTGGGCTACCCGCTCGAAGCCGATGACCGGCCCGCAACCGAGTCCGACCTGGACGTGGAGGTCAGAACGTGAACGAGCAGTCAACACCCGGTATTGACCAGGCACTGGCCGACGAAGCCGTGGAACTGGTGCGACGATGGCTGCACGCCAGCCGCGACGAACCCGTCGACGCCGCCGCCAAGCGGTTGTCCGATGTGCTGCGCGATGAGAACGGTCTGGCCTTCACCGTCGGATTCGTCGACGGGGTGATTCGTCCCGAGGACCCCCACGCCGCGGCGCGGCACCTGCAGACCCTGGTGCCACTCATCCCCCGGTTCCTGTCCTGGCCGCTGCGCACCGCCGTACGTCTGGGCGCCTCCCTGAGCACGGTCGCCCCCGGCATCGTCATCCCGATCGCCAAGGCTTCATTGCGCCAGATGGTGCGCCACCTGGTAGTGGACGCCTCCGAACGCAAACTCGGACCAGCGCTGAAGCAGATCCGCGCCAAGCAGCCCGGTGCCCGGCTCAACATCAACCTGCTCGGCGAGGCCATCCTGGGCAAGGAAGAGGCGGCTCGGCGGGTGGAGGGCACTCGGCGCCTGCTGGCCCGTGACGACGTCGACTACATCTCGATCAAGGTCTCCTCCACCGTCGCCCCGCACAGCCCGTGGTCCTTCGATGAGGCCGTGGCCGAGGCCGTGCAGGCACTGGTGCCGCTGTTCGAACTGGCTCGGACCGCCCCGGGCGGGCCCAAGTTCATCAACCTGGACATGGAGGAGTACAAGGACCTCGACGTCACCCTCGCCGTGTTCACGCAACTGCTCGACCGGCCGGAGTTCACCGACCTGCCTGCCGGCATCGTGCTGCAGGCCTACCTGCCCGATGCCCTGGGCGCGACCATGCACCTGCAGGAGTGGGCCAGCGCCAGGGTGGACGCCGGTGGCGCACCGATCAAGATCCGCGTGGTCAAGGGTGCGAACCTGCCGATGGAGCACGTCGACGCCGAGGTGCACAACTGGCCCGTGGCCACCTGGGATTCGAAGAAGGCCACCGACGCCTCCTACAAGGCGGTCCTGGACTACGCCCTGCACCCCTCTCGAACCCGCGCGGTGCGGGTGGGCGTGGCGGGGCAGAACCTGTTCGACCTCGCCCTGGCCTGGCTGCTGGCCGAGCGCCGAGGCTGCACCTCCGATGTGGACATCGAGATGCTGCTGGGCATGGCCACCGCGGAGGCTGCCGCCATCCGCAAGGACATCGGCAACCTGCTGCTCTACACCCCCGTCGTGCATCCGCAGGAGTTCGACGTGGCGATCGCCTACCTGGTGCGACGGCTCGACGAAGGCGCCTCGGATGAGAACTTCATGTCCGCGGTGTTCGACCTGAGGAGCGATGAGTCGCTGTTCGAACGTGAGCGCGCCCGGTTCATGGACTCCCTGGCGATCATGCCCACCGAGGTGCCGGCCCCGAACCGGGACCAGGATCGCAGCCGGCCCCAGCCAGCCGGTCCGCGGGAGGGGTTCCGCAACACCGCCGACACCGATAGTTCGGTGGCCGCGAACCGCGACTGGGCCGAGCAGATCCGGTCCCGGATGCCCACCAGCACACTCGGGGTGGAGACCGCCGAAGCCGGGCTGCTCACCACCCGGGAGGCGCTCGAAGAGGTCATCGGCACCGCCCGCTCCGCCGCCAAGGGGTGGCAGGAGTTGGGCGCCGGCGCCCGGGCCGAGATCCTGCACCGGGCCGGCGACGCCCTGGAAGCACGCCGGGCGGACCTGCTGGAGGTGATGGGAGCCGAATGCGGCAAGGTGATCGAGCAGGGCGACCCGGAGGTCAGCGAGGCGATCGACTTCGCGCACTATTACGCCGAGTCCGGTCGGCGCCTGGAGCAGGTGGAGGGAGCCGCCTTCACCCCCTCGGACCTGACCGTGGTCACACCCCCGTGGAACTTCCCTGCCGCGATCCCGGCCGGATCCACCCTCTCCGCCCTCGCCTCCGGCTCGACGGTGGTGATCAAGCCCGCCGAGCAGGCCAAGCGCACCGGCGCGGTGATGGTGGAGGCCCTGTGGGAGGCCGGTGTGCCCAAGGACGTGCTCCAGTACGTCCAGCTCAGCGAGCGCGATCTGGGCACCGAGTTGATCTCACATCCCCTGGTGGACCAGGTGATCCTCACCGGTGGTTACGAGACCGCCGAACTGTTCCGCTCGATGCGCCCGGACCTGCAGTTGCTGGCCGAGACGAGCGGGAAGAACGCGATCATCGTCACCCCCAGTGCCGATCTGGATCTGGCCGCCAAGGACGTGGCCAACTCCGCCTTCGGTCATGCCGGACAGAAGTGCTCGGCGGCCTCTCTGGTGATCCTGGTGGGGTCTGTGGCCACCTCCGCACGCTTCCACCGCCAGCTTCTCGATGCCGTCACCTCCATGGAGGTGGGCATGCCGTGGCAGGAGCGTGCCCAGGTGGGCCCGGTCATCGCCCCGCCGGAGGGCAAACTACAGCGCGGTCTGACCACGCTGGGTGCGGGTGAGAACTGGGTGCTGCCGCCCAGGAAGCTCGACGACGACGGCCGGTTGTGGCGCCCGGGGGTGCGCGCCGGGGTGGCCCCGGGCTCGGAATACCACATGACCGAGTACTTCGGCCCGATCCTGGGCGTCATGACCGCCGAGACGCTCACCGAGGCCATCGAGATGGTCAACGAGGTCGAGTACGGGCTGACCTCGGGTCTGCACTCCCTCGATTCCGAGGAGATCGATACCTGGTTGCAGAGCGTGCAGGCCGGCAACCTTTACGTCAACCGCGGGATCACCGGTGCGATCGTGCAGCGCCAGCCCTTCGGAGGGTGGAAGAAGTCGAGCGTGGGCAACGGCACCAAGGCCGGGGGCCCCAACTACCTGGTGTCCTTCGGCACCTGGGCCGATCGGCAGGTCACGGCCACCGACGTCACTGATCCGGTCAGCCTGCGTGCACTACGCGCGGCGGAGGATGCCGGGATCTCCCAGGAGGACCGGGACTGGCTCGCCGGTGCCTTGCACACCGACGTGAACGCCTGGGAGCAGGAGTTCGGCGTCGTGCGCGATGCGACTGGTCTGCAGAGTGAGCACAACGCCCTGCGCTATCACCCCACGCCGGTGACGGTGCGGTTCGAGAGCGAGCGGTTGCGGGATCTGCTGCGCATCCTGGCCGCCGCCGCTCGCAGCGGCGCACACGTGACGGTCAGTTCGGCCACCGACGTCGCACCCGCACTGCAGCCGTACCTAGGCGAACTCGGCATCGACGTCTTCCACGAGGACGCCAGGGCCTGGCACGCCCGGGCGAACGGGTTGGCCCGCGTCGGCGGGCGGGTTCGTCTGATCGGCGGTTCCGGTAGCGACCTGGCCCGGGCCACGGACGGCTCCCCGCTACTGGCGATCTATTCCGGCCCTGTTGTCAGCGCCGGCCGAGTAGAGTTACTGACATTCCTGCGGGAACAGGCTGTTTCAATCACCGCACATCGCTTCGGAACGCCTCGACCGCACAGAATTCCAGCATCCGTGCCGGTGCCCGCGGGGGGTGTCTCGGGCTGATTCGACGATAACCACGATTCCTTCATCACCCACCATCACCCAATTGGCAAAGGGGCCACGAAGTGTCTGATCAAACATTCCAAATCATCGCCCTGCTCCTCTACTTCGCAGCAATGATCGGGATCGGCGTCTACGCCTTCCGGCAGACGGCCGATCACGAGGATTACATGATCGCCGGGCGCAAGTTGAGTCCGACGACGGCAGCGCTGAGCGCCGGTGCCTCCGATATGTCGGGCTGGCTCATGATGGGCCTGCCCGGCGCAATTTACGTTGCCGGGCTGATCGAGTCCTGGATTGCGATCGGTTTGACCATCGGCGCCTATCTGAACTGGAAGTTCGTGGCCCCCCGGCTGCGTTCCTATACCGAAGTGGCGAAGAACTCGATCACTATTCCGAGTTTTTTCGAGAACAGGCTGCATGACACATCCCGCGCGCTGAGGATCGCCTCGGGCGTCATTGTGCTCGTCTTCTTCACCTTCTACGTGTCATCCATGATGGTGGCGGGTGGCGAATTCTTCATCGTCTCCTTCGACACCTCCTACATGACCGGGATGCTGATCGTTGCCGCGGTGACCCTCGCCTACACCCTCATCGGCGGCTTCCTCGCCGCCTCCCTGACCGATGTGGTGCAGGGCACCCTGATGATGCTGGCTCTGTTGATCATCCCGGTGCTCACCATCTTCGCCGTCGGTGGCTTCGGGGACACCCTGGACGCCATCCGCGAGGCCGAGCCGGGCGCGCTGTCCTTCACCGCAGGGCAGGCCGTCACCGGTGGGGCGACGGTTGCCATCATCTCGGCACTGGCGTGGGGACTGGGGTACTTCGGTCAGCCGCACATCATCGTGCGGTTCATGGCGATGCGCGAGGCCGCCTCCGCCGGTTCCGCGCGCCGGATCGGGATCGGCTGGATGGTGATCTCCCTGTTCGGCGCGACCGTCACGGCGTTGGCCGGCATCGCCTACTTCCAGGTCAGTGACCTCACGCTGGACAACGCCGAGCACGTGATGCTGGCCCTGTCGCAGATCCTGATGCACCCCTTCCTGGTCGGCCTCGTGTTCGCCGCGGTGCTCGCGGCGATCATGTCCACGGTGTCCTCCCAGTTGATCGTCAGTTCCTCGGCGTTCGTCGAGGACCTCTACCGGGTGTTCAAGAAGGACTCCTCCCCCAGGCACCTGATGATCCTGGGACGGGTAGTCGTCTTCGCGGTGGCCATCATCGCGATCGTCCTGGCGATCGATCCCGGTGACACCATCCTGGGCCTGGTCGCCTTCGCCTGGGCCGGGTTCGGTGCCTCCTTCGGACCGGCCATCCTGCTGTCGCTGTTCTGGCGTAAGTTGACCAACTGGGGCGCGCTGGCCGGGATGGTGACCGGTGCGGTGACGGTATTCCTGTGGAGTTCCTTCGGACCGGAGATCTTCGGCGCTTCCCTGTACGAGATCGTGCCCGGGTTCCTCCTCAACGTCCTGGTGTCCGTTGTGGTCAGCAAGTTGACCTACAAGGCCAACCCCGACCTGGAGCAAGAGTTCGACCAGGCCGTGGAGTTGGCCAAGCGCAAGATGAAGGCGCCCACCGCCTGATGCTTCGCAGATCACCATGAGGCGGGCCGCCTGCCCTGATACGGGTAGGCGGCCCGGTGGACTGGCGGTTGGTTCAGGCGCTGGCGCGGTCAGGGAACCACAGGGCGATCTCCCGAGCCGCCGACTCCGGTGAGTCCGAGCCGTGCACCAGGTTCTGCTGCACGTTCAGGCCCCAGTCCCGGGCCAGGTCACCCCGGATCGAGCCGGGTGCGGCGGCCGTGGGATCGGTCGCCCCGCACAGGGCACGGAACCCCTCGATCACGCGCTGGCCCTCGACTACCGCGGCCAACAGCGGGCCCGAACTCATGAAGTCCATCAGCGGGCCGTAGAAGGGCTTACCCTCGTGCTCGGCGTAGTGTTCGGCGAGCAGGCGCACGTCGGCGGTGCGCAACTCCGCGGCGGCCAGGGTGTATCCCTTGGCCTCGATCCGCCGGAGGATCTCACCCACCAGGCCACGCCGCACGCCGTCGGGCTTGATGATGACCAGGGTGCGCTCGGTGTTCAGGCTCATGGATGCACACACTACTGGCCAGGGCGCAGTGTGCCGACTCAGCCGGCGTCGGCTCCCCCGGCGGGTTGGTCCTGCGCCGGTGCGGCGCCGGCCCACTCGGCTTCGTCGCGCTCGGCGCGCTCGACGTCGATCCGCCGGCCCAGCTGCAGCGCCACCACCCAGATCACGGCGAAGATGATGCCGACCACGACCATCATCGGGATGATCAGACCGGAGGCGATCAACAGTCCCTGCATCACCGACCCCAGGATGCGTCCGATGCGGTGGCGCGCCAGTCCGGCGAGCACCAGGCAGGCCAGCGCGCTCACCCCGCCCACGCTCCAGACCAGCACCGGCTCGCCCAGGTCCAGGCCGATACCCACCAGGGTGGCGAACAGCACCACGAACGCCTCCAGGGTGAGCACGGTTGTGCAGAAGATCGCCCGGGCGGACCGTCTGGGTCGCTCGCCCGGTGCGGTCTGGCCGGCCTGGGTGGCGCCGGAACTGTTCATCCCCCCAAGATACTGCCGGTGCCGGCATGCCCGCGCCTGCCCGCGAGCGCCACGAGGGCTCCGCGGCCGGTGCCTCACTCCTCCCCGAAGCCGGCCTCCACGTCTGCTGTGATGGTCTCCACCGCCTGCTCGGCCTGTGCGCCACTGGCGACCAGGTCGATTCTGGCCCCCCCGGTCAGGCCCAGGCCCATCAACGCGAGCACGCTGGTGGCGTCGACGCCGTTGATACTGACCCGGGCATCGAACTCAGCGACCTGTCGGGCCAGCATCGCCGCCGGGCGCGCGTGCAGACCGAGGCGATTGCGCACCGTCAGGGTGCGCTCGATCGTCACCCCGGTGTCGTCCTCGCCGACGGCTGCCTCGTCATCTGCTGCGTTCCCGGGTGCGGACCCGGGCCCCTGCACCTCCGGTGGGCCGAATGTGTCGATGGCGTCGTGGGCTGCCGCACGCACCTGTTCCCCGTCGGCGCCGGACTGGGCCGAGACCGCCGCTGCGACTGCGCCCTCCACGAACGGGGCGTGGGCGATGAGTACGCGCTCGTCCGCGAGCATCTCCTGCACCGACTCCGCCGTCAGCAGCGCCGAGCCGAGGTCGGCCAGCAGCACGACGTACCCGGCGCCATCGGCGAGCGCGCGCCGGACACTGGACTCCACCAGGTCGTAACTGGTGCCGATACCCTCCTCGCTGGTGCCTCCTGCCGCCAGGATGGTCACATCCGGCGCCATCTGCGCGGCGACCTGGGCACAACCACGGGCCAGTTGCCCCGAATGCGAGACCAACACCAGTGCGGTCTCAACCATCGGTGGCCTCCGTTCCTCCGGCCAGGCTCGCCGGTACGGCCGCGGCCAGCATCAGGGCGCTGGATTGGGCCCCGGGATCCCGGTGCCCCCTAGCCCGCTCGCCGAGGTAACTGGCCCGGCCCTTGCGCGCGACCCAGGGCTCGGTATCCCTGGCCCCCTGCGCAGCGGCAGCGGCGGCCGCGTCGAGGACCTGGGTCACGTCTGCACCCTCCTCGGCCACCGCGCGGGCGGCATTCGCGGCCGGCAACCAGGCGTCCACCATGGTCTTGTCGCCCGGTTCGGCCTTTCCGCGGTCGATGATTCCCTGTACGGCGGCGGCGAGCACCCGGGCCAGCCCGGTGGCGTCCAGGTTTCCGGCCCCGGCGGCCTTGGCAGCACGCAGGAATGCGGTCCCGTACAGCGGGCCGGCCGCCCCGCCCACCGCGGACATCAACCCCGAGGCCACCAGGCGGAACACCTCCCCGGGAGTGTCGGTGGTGGTCTGCGCCAACGTGGCCGTCACCGCGCTCAAGCCCCGGTCCAGGTTCTGCCCGTGGTCACCGTCCCCGATCGCCCGGTCCAACTCGTTCAGCGCCACCCGGTGGTTCGCCACGTCCTCGGCGCAGGCGCGGATCCAGGCCCTGGCCCAGGTCACATCCAACGTGCTCATCAGGCACCCCACCGTAGGGCCGGAGTGATGACCGGCGCGTCGAAGAGGCCGGTCAGTTCCTCGTCCAGGCGCAGCACCGTGACCGAGGCGCCCTGCATCTCCAGGGAGGTCACGTAGTTGCCGACCAGGGACCGGTGCACCGTGATCCCGGCTGCCTCCAGCCGTTCCCGGGCGTGCCCGTAGACGATGTAGAGCTCACTCAGGGGCGTCCCGCCCATCCCGTTCACGAGCAGCAACACCTGCTCCCCGGCCTGGAGGTCCATGTCGGCCAGCACCGCGTCCAGCAGCAGGTCGGTCACCTCATCGGCACCGGCCATCGGGACGCGCTCGCGCCCCGGTTCACCGTGGATGCCGATCCCGATCTCGATCTCACCACCGCCCAGGTCGAAGGAGGGCCGGCCCGCGTGCGGGACCGTGCACGCGCTCAGCGCCACCCCCATCGTGCGCACGTTCCCCACGACCCGCTCAGCGATCGCGACCACCGATGCCAGGTTCTCACCGCGCTCGGCGGCGGCGCCGGCGATCTTCTCCACCAGCACCGTACCGGCGACCCCGCGACGCCCGGCGGTGTACAGCGAGTCCTGCACCGCCACGTCGTCATCGACAGTGACCGAGGCCACCTCGAGTCCCTCCATCTCGGCCAGTTCGGCCGCGGTCTCGAAGTTCAGCACGTCCCCGGTGTAGTTCTTCACGATGTGCACAACCCCGGCGCCACCGTCGGCGGCCCTGGTGGCAGCCAGGACGGGGTCGGGGGTGGGTGAGGTGAACATGGCGCCGGGCACGGCGGCGTCGAGCATGCCTACCCCCACGAAACCCCCGTGCAACGGTTCGTGACCGGAACCACCTCCGCTGACCAGCCCGACCTTGCCGGTCACGGCACCACCGCGCCGGTGGATGAAGAGCGCGTCCTGCCCACCACCAGCGCTGACCAGGTCGGCATGAGCGCGCACGAACCCGGTGACACTCTCGGCGACGATGTCGTCGGCGTGATTGATCAGCTTCTTCATCAGGGCTCCTTGGATGCGCCGTGGAGTGTTACGTCCCACTGTGGACCGGATGGACCGGCTTGGCCAGATCGCACCCCTATCCTCCCAGCCGAACCGCCCACGCGTGCATTGGTGACAGGCGTAAGATGTGCTGATCCGGGCCGTCTGCCACGATCTCGTGCATGAGCCGTACACCGCGAACCAGTATCCCCGCGCCACGGGGCCCGGTCAGTTCCGGCGAACGTGCCCTGGCCCCGGACCTGGCCCGGGGGGCGATGCTGCTGCTGATCGCCCTGGCGAACGTCCCCTGGTTCCTGTACGGGTCCACCCAAGGCACCACCACGATGCACCCGGTGGAGGGGTCCGGCCTGGACCGGGCCGTGCAAGCGGTGATGATCGTGGCCGTGGACGGGCGCATCTACCCGCTGTTCGCGTTCCTGTTCGGCTACGGCATCGTCCAGCTCTACCGCCGGCAGCGCGAAGCCGGAGCCGATGACGGCGCGGCGCGGCGACTGTTGCGGCGACGGCACCTGTGGATGATCGCCTTCGGCTTCCTCCACGCCGCCCTGCTGTGGGTCGGTGATGTGGTCAGCGCCTACGGCCTGGCCGGGCTGGTGCTGGTGGCGCTGTTCTTCCGCCGCAGGGACAGGACCCTGATCGTCTGGGCTGCTGTGATCACCGGGCTGCTGGCGCTGACGGCGGTGGTGTCGCTGATCAGTCTGCCGTTCGTGCCCACCGACATGGCTGCCGAGGAGACCTTCGGCGCGGAGTTCTACGGGATGGGGGTGGCCGTCAGCGCGGAGTCGAACTACGTGACATCGGTGCTGATGCGAGCCGCCGGCTGGCCGGTGACGTTGCTGACCCAGGCGTTCGTCAACGTGGTGGTGCCGGTGATGATCCTGCTGGCCCTCTGGGCAGCTCGGCGGGGGATCCTGGAGAACCCCGGGGCCCACCTGCCCTTGTTACGCCGCACCGCGGTGATCGGCCTGGGGGTGGCCTTCGGTGGTGGCATTCCGCACGCGCTGTATCACGTGGGCGCGCTGCAGGTCGGTGATCACGTCTCGTGGATCTTCGGCAGCGTGGAGATGCTCACCAACGTCTTCGGTGGCCTGGGTTACGTGGCTCTGTTCACCCTGATCGCCTACCGGATCCAGAATCGCCCGGTGGCCTCGAGCCTGCCGGTGGTGGCGGTGGCCGCGGTGGGCAAGCGGTCCCTCTCCAACTATCTGGGCCAGTCGGTGCTGCTGGCTCCGGTACTGACGGCCTGGGGCCTGGGTCTGGGCGCCACGATCGGTTCGGCTGCGGCGGCGGGCCTGGCCATCGCGACCTGGGCCGTACTGGCTGCGCTGGCCTACCTGTGGGAGCGGCGGCAGTACCGCGGACCGGCCGAGACCCTCCTGCGTCGGCTGGTCTACCGATGAGCGGTGGGCCGGTCAAGGCGCTCCGATAACCACGGCCGCCTCCCGTCGCTCGTCGACCGGTCCGGTGACCTCCCCGGTGTCATAGTCGACCTCCAGAGCCTGCAGGGAACCGAAGTAGGCCCACTCCGGCGGGACCACCTCGTAGGACCCGCTCACCCCCTGGGCGAACCCGGCGGAGGGTTCGGCCTCGAGCAGCAACTGACCGTCCTCGTAGGAGAACCGCGGGGCCTCGGTGGCCGCCGTCAGGGTCTGGTCATGCACCGCCCAGCGACTGATCACCTGGGCCAGGACCTGCGGGATCCGTTCGGCGCCGGGAGTGCCGATTCCCAGGACCGCTCTGCCCTCGGCGTCGACGACGACGGCGGGCAGGGACCAACTCACGGAGCGTCTGCCCGCTTCGGGCTGGTTGGCCGCGGTGGTGCCGATGGCGTCGAACCGGGTGAGTTGGTTGTTCAGGAAGTACCCGCCGACGTGCTGCTGGGAGCCCCAGAAACTCGTGATCGTGTTCGTCATGGAGATCAGCAGCCCGTCGGGGTCCACGACGGTCAGGTGGGTGGTGTTGCCGGCGGTTCCCGGATCGGGAGGCCCGAAGGTGGGCGGCTGCACGGTGCCACCGGCCAGTCCGGCGTTGGCCTGGGCGTTGGTGAGTTCGTCCACCGGCACGTCCACGAACGCCGGATCGCCCAGCACCGTGGTGGTGGTCTCGTAGCCGGACTCCCAGCCCCGGCCGATCAGTTCGATGAACGCAGCCGACCCCGGTTCGGTGCCGTCCAGCCCCCCGGCCTCGGCGATCTGCAGCATCTGGATCAGCGACACCCCGGGCAGCGGAGGCGCCGGACCGAGCACCTCGTACCCGGCGAACTCCCCGCGCACCGGTGAGGAGGTCACCACCTCATAGTCGGCGAGCGACTGTGCGTCCAGGCCGTCGACGACGCTGAGATCCTGCGCCAGGGAGCCGGTGTAGTAGGCATCCGGGCCCTCCTGGGCGATGGTTGACATGGTGGTAGCCAGGTTGGCCTGCACCAACAGGTCGCCCTGGTCAAGAGGCTGCCCGCCGGGGGCGTAGTGCTCCAGGCCGCTGATCGCCTCCGGCCCGTAGTCCGAGCGCATCCGCAACGCCAGGAACGGGCTGACCTCGAAACCGTCCCGGGCGAGGTCGATGGCCGGAGCCAGTACCTGGTCCCACTCCAGCTCGCCGTACTCCTCGTGCAGATGACCTAGGCCCGCCACGAATCCCGGAACTCCGGCTCCACCGGCGCCGATCGTCCCCGAGTTCGGGACGACCTCGCGATAGTCGTAGGCCTGCGCCTCCCCCTCGGCGGGCACCACGATGGCCGAACCGCCGCCACCGATCCCGGAAGCGAACGGTTCCACCACCGACACCGCGAAGGCAGCCGCCACGATCGCATCGGCGGCGTTGCCGCCGGCATCGAAGATCTCCTCCCCCGCGGCTGCTGCCAGTGGGTGAGCGGCACTGATGCCGTACTGGGCCAATGGACTCTCCGGCTCCGGCTCCGGCTCGGGCTCCTGCGTGGGCTCGGACGGTTCGTCGGTCGGCTCGTCGGTGTCGGTGGGGGCGGGCTGCTCCGTGGTCGGGGTCGGTTGGACGTCGTCTTCCGGCGCCTCCGAACAGCCGGCCAGCAGCAGGGCCGCGGCCGCCACGGTGATGGTGAGTTGTCGGGACATGGCCAGGTCCTTCCCGTCGATCGGCTGCCACCGTACCCGCCCGGTCACGTCCTCGCGTGTCGGGCCGGGTCAGCAGCCCCTGCGGCAACGGCGTGCCTGAACGGGCAGCGCCAGGGGGCCACGGCTACATTGAATCGGTGGACTCGGCACCGGATTCGCACCTGGGGAAGCCCGGCGGGAGCGCGCACTCTCCCACCGCGGAATCCTCCGGGCGCCGGGTCGAGGGCCTGGATGCCGCCCGTGCGTTGGCGATTCTGGGCATGCTCGCGGTGAACGTGGGCCCGCTGGACGGTTCCGGGATCACGGGCAAGTTGCTGGTGCTCCCGCACGGACGGGCCTCATTGCTGTTCGTGCTGCTGGCCGGAATCGGCTACACCCTGCTCACCCGCCGGGCCCGCCAGGGTGGTCCGGTGCCGTGGCAGCAGGTGCTGTGGCGGGCGGTTCTGCTGGGCTTGATCGGACTCAGCACCCAACTGCTCGACCACGAGATCGACGTCATCCTGACCACCTACGCTGCGCTGTTCGTCGTGGCACTGTTGTTCGTGCGCGCTCCCAGTTGGCTCCTTCTGGCAGGCACCGGTGCCGTCACGCTGGCGGGGCCGGTGTTGTGGCTCGTGATGCAGTCCGGTGGTGCCGAGTTCGACCGGGAGCCGGCCACTGTGCTGGATCCGCCCCTTCAGATCCTCGTGTCCACGGTGGCCTCCGGGCCTTACCCGATGCTGACGTGGCTGGCCCCGTTCCTGTTCGGGATGTGGCTGGGGCGCCTGCGCCTGGGTGATCGAGACGTGCAGTTGCGCCTGCTCACCCTCGGCGGCGTGGTGGCCGTGGCCGCCGAGGTGCTCACGCGGGTGCTGGAGGCGGCCGTGGGCCCTGCGAGTGAGGCCCTGGGCGCCGAACGGCTCATCTCCGGGGGTGCCCACTCGCAGATGCCGCTGTGGCTGGTGGCCGGCACGGCAGCAGGAGTGTTCGTGCTGGGGTTGGCGCTCCTGGTGCAACCCGCCTTGGGTGGGGCGTCGTGGCCGCTGGTGGCCACCGGGCAGATGGCCCTCACCGTGTACGTGGCGCACATGGTGCTCCTGGCGGTGTTCGTACGCCCCGGCCCGCACACCCTGATCGGTGGTGCGCTGACGACGGTGGCGCTCGCCCTGGTCCTGGTCGTTGCGGCCACATTGTGGCGCCATTTCGTGGGCCGTGGCCCCCTGGAGGCACTACTGCGCTGGGGACCGCGCAGATCACACACGGCCCCCTGAACCACCCGGTGCGCCCGCCCCCTCCTGGGCGGGCCGTTGGTCCCAGGGATGCGGTCATCGCTCGCCGTAGCCTGGCGGTGCGGCACTCAACCTGGGATGTGAACTATGACCACGACCACGGTCCGGTCCGGACTCCAACCCGCGTGGCGCGGGTTCTACGAGGGGCCATGGACGCACACGATCAACGTGCGCGACTTCCTCACCCGCAACCACCGGCCCTACCACGGCGATCCCGGGTTCCTGACCGGCTCCACCGACAAGACCCGCAGGCTGTGGGCCACCCTGGAACGGGACTACCTGTCGGTGGAGCGCAGCCGGCGGGTCTACGACGTGGACACCAGCACCCCGGCGGACATCGACGCCTTCGGCCCCGGCTACATCAGCGGCGACGACGACGTCGTCGTCGGGTTGCAGACCGATGTGCCCCTGAAGCGGGCGATGATGCCGGCCGGCGGCTGGCGGATGGTGCAGACCGCGATCGAGGAAGCGGGCGGTGAGGTCGATGAACGGATCAAGGAGATCTTCACCCGGTACCGCAGGACCCACAACGACGCCGTGTTCGACATGTACACCCCGCGCGTCCGGTCGGCACGCTCGGTGCACCTGATCACGGGGTTGCCGGACTCCTACGGGCGGGGCCGGATCATCGGTGACTACCGGCGGGTGGCGCTGTACGGCGTCGATGCGTTGATCGCGCACAAGCAACAGGCGCTGGCCGATCAGGCCGGGCAGGGATTCTCCGAGGAGTGGGCACGGTCCCGCGAGGAGCACGCCGAGCAGATCAGGGCACTGCGCAAACTCATCACGCTGGGCCACCAGTACGGGTTCGACCTGACCCGGCCGGCCGCCGATGCCCGGGAGGCGGTGCAGTGGACGTACCTGGCCTACCTGGGGGCGATCAAGTCCCAGGACGGTGCCGCGATGAGTTTCGGTCGGCTCTCGGGGTTCTTCGACATCTACATCGAACGTGACCTCGCCGAAGGGGTGCTGACCGAGACCGAGGCACAGGAACTCATCGATGCGCTGGTGATCAAGTTACGGATCGTGCGCTTCCTGCGCACCGAGGCCTACGATCAGGTCTTCTCCGGGGACCCCTACTGGGCCACCTGGACCGACGGTGGCTTCGGTGAGGATGGGCGAACAACGGTCACCCGGACCTCGTTCCGGCTGCTGCAGACGCTGCGCAACCTGGGCCCGGCACCGGAGCCGAACATCACGGTGCTGTGGGACGAGGAACTGCCCGGACCGTACAAGGAGTTCGCCGCGGCGATCAGCGTGGAGACATCCTCCCTGCAGTACATCTGCGATGACCACGTGCGAGAGCACTTCGGTGACGACGCGGCGATCGCGTGCTGTGTCTCGGCGATGCGCATCGGCAAGCAGATGCAATTCTTCGGCGCCCGGATGAACATCGCTAAGACGTTGCTGTACGCCCTCAACGGCGGCCGGGACGAAGTGTCCGGTCAGCAGGTGGTGCCCGGATTCGAGCCGACCCGGGCGTCGGCGCCGCTGGGCTTCGAGCAGGTGTGGGACGCGTTCGAGGCCATGCTCGGCTGGGTCGCCGAGACGTATGTGGAAGCGTTGAACATCATTCACTACAGCCACGACAAGTACGCCTATGAGGCGGTCGAGATGGCACTGCACGACACCGAGGTGGTGCGGACCCTGGGCTGCGGGATCGCCGGACTGTCGATCGTGGCGGACAGCCTCGCAGCGATCAAGTACGCCAGCGTCACCCCGGTCCGCGATGAGTCCGGGCTGATCGTGGACTACCGGACCGAGGGTGAGTTCCCCCGGTACGGCAACGACGACGACCGCGCCGACGATCTCGCCCGGTTGGTGGTCACGACGGTGATGAACAAGATCCGTGCTCTGCCCCGGTACCGCGATGCGGTGCCCACGCAGTCGGTGCTGACGATCACCTCCAACGTCGTCTACGGCAAGGCCACCGGCTCGTTCCCGTGCGGGCACCGAGCGGGCACCCCGTTCTCCCCCGGCGCCAACCCGGGCAACGGCCGGGACACCCACGGAATGGTCGCCTCGATGCTGTCGGTGGCGAAACTGCCCTACGCCGATGCGCTGGATGGAATCTCGCTGACCAACACCATCACTCCCGCCGGACTCGGGCACACGAAGGCCGAGCAGGTCGCGAACCTGGTCGGGATTCTGGACGCCGGCTTCGGCTCAGGGTTGTTCCACGCGAACGTCAACGTGCTGAACAAGGCCACCCTCCAGGACGCGATGAACAACCCCCAGGACTATCCCAACCTGACCGTGCGGGTCTCGGGCTACGCGGTGAACTTCGTCAAACTCACCCGTGAGCAGCAGATGGATGTGCTGTCCCGGACCTTCCACACATCCTCGTGAGGTGAACGATGACGCCCGCGCTGGCCCCGCAGACTCCCGCCCCGGTGGGCCCGCAGTACCCGGACGCCCCCCGCGAGCGGCTGGCCGGCGCCGGTCTGAACGGACTTCCGACCAGAGACCTGACGCGCGGTGACCTGGAGGCCGGCATGCGCTCCGGCGAGTTGGGTACGGTGCATTCCTGGGAGTTGTCCACCGCGGTGGACGGGCCGGGTACCCGGCTGGTCGTCTTCCTGTCCGGTTGCCCACTGCGTTGCCTGTACTGCCACAATCCGGACATGCTGCGGATGCGCGAGGAACAAGCGGTCCGGGCCGACGACGTGCTGGCGCTGGTGCGCCGGTACCGCGCCGTGTTCGCCGCGACCGGCGGCGGACTCACCCTCTCCGGTGGGGAGGTGCTGATGCAGCCGGCCTTCGCCGCCCGGATCCTGGCGGGGGCGCGGCAGATGGGCGTGCACACCGCTATCGACACCTCGGGGTTCCTCGGTTCTGTGTGCGGCGAGGAGATGCTGGGCGACATCGACCTGGTGCTGCTGGATGTGAAGTCCGGCAACGAGCAGACCTACAGACGGGTCACCGGAGGATCACTGGCGCCCACGCTGCGGTTCGGTGCCCGGCTGGACGCTGCCGGGGTACAGATGTGGGTGCGGTTCGTGCTGGTCCCGGGTCTGACCGACGACGCGCAGAACGTTGATCAGGTTGCGGCTCAGGTCGCGCCGTGGTCGTCCGTGGCCCGGGTGGAGGTGCTGCCGTTCCACCAGATGGGCAGGGACAAGTGGGTCGCGCTGGGCCTGCCGTATGAATTGGCCGATACCTGCCCGCCGTCCCCGGAACTGATCGAGCGAGTGCGCGGGCAGTTCCGGGCACGCGGGCTCAGGACGTACTGATCACACGACCGGCGCGGCATTTCACCCGTGACCGAGAATCGCGCGCGCGTCCGCGGCCAGCATCACCGATCCGGTCACCAGCACACCGGTGCCGGAGGCAATCTGGTCCACCTGGCCCTGCTCGGCCAGGTCCGCGGCGAGGGCGATCGCATCCCCCACGAACGGGGCCACGTGCACCTGATCGGGGTCGAAGATGTCGCGGGCGATCTCGGCCAGATCCTCGGCATCCATCGACCGCATCGAGGTGGACTGGGTGATCACCACCTCATCGAGCGCCGGTTCCAGTTCGACCAGGATCCCGTCCACGTCCTTGTCCGCCATGATGCCCACCACCCCGATCAGACGGGTGAAGGAGAAGGCCTCCTGCAGGGCCTCGACCAGCGCCTTGGCCCCGGCCGGATTGTGCGCGGCGTCGAGCAGCACCGCCGGGCTGGACCGAGCCAGTTCCAGCCGTCCCGGTGACGTCACCGCGGCAAAGGCTGCCTCGACCAGGCTGCCGTCCAGCGCCCCGCCGCCGAAGAAGGATTCCACCGCAGCCAGCGCCAGCAGCGCGTTCTGTGCCTGGTGTGCGCCGTGCAGCGGCAGGAAGATCTCGGTGTACAGGGCCCCGGCGCTGCTCAGGTCGAGCAACTGGCCACCCACCGCCACAGCCCGGTTGGCGATCCCCAGGTCGAAACCCTGGGCCAACACCCGGGCCCCGCGCCGGACCGCGGTGCGGGCGATGATCGAGGCGACCTCCTCGGTCTGCTCGGCGCTGATCACCACCACTTCGGGGTCGAGTTCCTTGATGATGCCCGCCTTGACCTCGGCGATCTCCTCCAAGGTGTCCCCCAGCCAGCGCTGGTGGTCCCGGGCGATCGGGGTGAAGACCGCCACCTCGGCGTCGGCAACGTTGGTGGAGTCCCAGAGGCCGCCCAGACCCACCTCCACCACCGCAACCTCAACCGGGGCGTCGGCGAAGGCGGCATAGCCCATCGAGGTGAGCACCTCGAAGAAACTCAGCCGGGACTCCCCCCGCTCGGCGAGTTGTGCATCGACCATCTGCACATACGGCTCCACGTCCTCCCACACGGCCACGAACGCCTCGACCGAGATCGGCTCGCCGTCGATGCTGATCCGCTCGCGCACCGTGTGCAGGTGCGGGGAAGTGAACCGTCCGGTACGCAGACCTGCTTCCCGCAGGAGTTGCTCGATCATCCGAGCGGTGGAGGTCTTGCCGTTGGTGCCGGCCACCTGGATCACCCGGAAGGCATCCTGCGGGCGCCCGAGCAGGTCGGTGAGCATCTGGACCCGCTCGATGGTGGGCTCGATGTCGTGCTCGGGCCTGCGTTGGACGATCAGTTGATAGATCTCCTCGGCGCGGGCGGCGAGTGCGGGATCCACCGGTGCGGCATCTCCTCCGGTCCCGGGTCGATCCGGGCCGGGAACTCCTGGCGATCGGCTCATGCGCCCCACTCCTCATCCCGGACCAGGTCCACCCCGAGGTCCGCGCCGTTGCCGGAGTGGACCTGCACCGAGGTGGCCAGCGTCTCGGCGGCGATGAAGTCGGCGTGAGCCTGCACCGCTGCCGACCATTGCGCGGGCGGGATCAGCGTCAGCGTGATCCGATCGGCCACGTGTAGCCCCGCACTCCTGCGGGCGTCCTGGACCTGGCGCACCACGTCCCGGGCGTAACCCTCGGCACGCAACTGATCGTCCAACGCCAGTTCCAGCACCGCGAATCCGCCGCCGGGCAGTATCGCCACCGCTTGCCGGCCGTCGGCGTCCTCGGCTACCTGGGTGACCAAC
Source organism: Pseudactinotalea sp. Z1739 (assembly GCF_049725055.1). The sequence continues at coordinate 67,675 of NZ_JBMPQA010000010.1, forward strand.
TCGTACTCGCCGTCGTGCAGTTCGATACCGCCGGCCACGACGGTGCCGTCCTGCTCGACCCAGTCCCCGGCACGGGCGCCCTTGATCGCTGTCTGCACGTCCTTGCCCAGGCGTGGTCCGGCTACCCGGGCGTTCACACTCAACCGGGTCGTCACCCCGAACCGGTGTGCCGCCTCATCTCCGGCAAGCAGAAGTTCGACCTCCTTGACGTTGAGCTCCTCGGCGATCAAGCCGGTGAAGGGCTGGACCGCTTCGGGCTCCTGCACCGCGATATAGACCCGCCGCAGGGGCTGGCGGACACGTAGTTGGTGGGCCTTGCGCATGCCGTGGGCGGCCGAGACCGCAGTCCTGGCCTGGTCCATCGCCGCGACCAGGTCCGCATTGGGAACCAGGCCGTCCTCCACCACGGCATCGCCGACCGATCCGGCGATGCCGCTACCGTCGCGCACCGGCCAGTCGGTCAGGTGCACCGACCGCGCACCGGTCAGTCCGCGCCAGATCTCCTCGGTCACCAGCGGGGCCAGCGGCGCCATCAGCCGGCACAGCACCTCCAGTGCGGTCCACAGGGTGTCGTAGGCGTCGGCGTCCTCGGCCCAGAACCGGTCGCGTTGGGTGCGCACGTACCAGTTCGTCAGCACATCGAGGTGGTCGCGGATCGACTCCGCCGCCCCGGCGATGTCGTAGACGTCCAGCGCCTTGGTGACCTCCAGCGCCAGGTCGTGGGTGCGGGCCAGCAGGTACTGGTCCATCTCCCCCAGTTGCGCCACCCGCTCGGTGGTGACGGGCTTGGCCTGGTATCCCGCGCCGTCATTGGTGGTGTTGGCGTACAGGCTGAAGAAGTACCAGGTGCTCCACAACGGCAGCAGGATGGTGCGCACCGCGTCACGGATGCCGTCCTCGGTGACCACCAGGTTGCCGCCGCGCAGGATCGGGGATGCCATCAGGAACCAGCGCATCGCATCGGAGCCGTTGCGATCGAAGACCTCGCGAACGTCCGGGTAGTTGCGCAGCGACTTGGACATCTTCTGCCCGTCGTTGCCCAGCACGATGCCGTGGCTGACGCACGCGGAGAACGCCGGCCGGTCGAACAGCGCGGTTGCCAGGATGTGCAGGGTGTAGAACCAACCGCGGGTCTGGCCGATGTACTCCACGATGAAGTCGGCCGGGAAGTGGCGGGCGAACCATTCGGCGTTCTCGAACGGGTAGTGCACCTGGGCGAAGCTCATCGACCCGGAGTCGAACCACACATCGAGCACGTCCTCGATCCGGCGCATGGTGGAGGAGCCCGTGGGATCGTCCGGGTTGGGCCGGGTGAGTTCGTCGACGAACGGACGGTGCAGGTCCACCTCGCCTTCGGCATTGCGTGGCAGGCGCCCGAAGTCGCGCTCGATCTCCTCGAACGAGCCGTACACGTCGGTGCGGGGGTAGTCGGGGTTGTCGCTGCGCCACACCGGGATCGGGCTGCCCCAGAACCGGTTACGCGAGATCGACCAGTCCCGTGCGTTGGAGAGCCACTTGCCGAACTGGCCGTCCTTGACGTGCTCGGGCACCCACGTGATCTGCTGGTTCAACTCGACCATCCGGTCCTTGAACTTCGTCACCTCCACGAACCAGGACGAGACGCCCATGTAGATCAGCGGCTGACGGCAGCGCCAGCAGTGCGGGTAGGAGTGGTCGTAGGTCTCCCGGCGCAGCAGCACCGTACCGGGGGTGACCGATCCGGCGTCACCGTGCCCGGTGGTGGCGGCCTTGAGGTGCTCGATGATGGGCAGGTTGGCGTCGAAGACGAGCATCCCGGCGTACTCGTCCACCGGGGGCGTGAAGGCACCGTCGGTGCCCACCGGGCGCACCGGTTCGATGCCCTCGCGGTCGGTGGTCTGCTTGTCCTCCTCACCGAAGGCGCCGGCGTTGTGCACCAGCCCGGTGCCGTCGGTGGTGGTGACGTAGTCATCGGCCACGATGCGGTGGGCCCCCTCGTGGCCCTGGAAGTAGGTGAACGGCGGGGTGTAGGACCGCCCGACCAGGTCGGCGCCCTTGAGCCGGTCCACGATCCGCGAGCGGGCCAGGTCGGCGTCGCCGCCGGCCAGCTCCCGGGCGTAGGCCTCCAGGCGCTCCTCGGCCAGGATGTAGCGCTCGGTGCGCGAGTCATCGCCCGGGTGCGGGGCTTCGACGACGACGTAGTCGATGTCCTCCCCGACGACGACCAACAGGTTGGAAGGCATCGTCCAGGGCGTGGTGGTCCAGACCAGCGCGAGTTCGCCGGTCTCCAGGCGGTAGCCGACGGTGACCGAGGGGTCCTGGCGGGACTGGTAGACGTCCTCGTCCATGCGCAGTTCGTGGTTGGACAGCGGTGTCTGGTCGTTCCAGCAGTAGGGCAGCACCCGGAAGCCCTCGTACACCAGGCCCTTGTCCCAGAGTTGCTTGAACGCCCACAGCACCGACTCCATGTAGTCGGGGTTGAGGGTCTTGTAGTCATTGTCGAAGTCCACCCATCGGGCCTGGCGGGTGACGTAGTCGCGCCACTCGTCGGTGTACTTCAGCACCGAGGCCCTCGAGGCGGCGTTGAACGCCTCGAGCCCCATGTCCAGGATCTCGTCCTTGGTCTTGATCCCGAGCTGGTCCATCGCCTCCAGTTCGGCGGGCAGGCCGTGGGTGTCCCAGCCGAAGCGCCGCTCCACCCGCTTGCCCCGCATGGTCTGGTACCGGGGCACCACGTCCTTGACGTAGCCGGTGAGCAGGTGGCCGTAGTGGGGCAGGCCGTTCGCGAACGGCGGGCCGTCGTAGAAGACGTACTCGTTGGCGCCGTCGGTGCCTGCCTCGCGCTGGTCGATCGAGGCGGTGAAGGTGTCGTCGTCCTTCCAGTAGGCCAGCACCTGCCGTTCCAGGGCGGGCAGGTCCGGGGAGGACGGCACGCCGGTGGTACCGGTGTGCCGGGGGTAGTGGTTGGCCTGGTGCGCCATCGTGGTCCTTTTCCTCGTCGCCTTCGCTCGAGGACGGGCCCGGCATCGCCGGCTCCCGCGGTACCACCTCGATTGCCGCGCGCACCCGCCCGCGGCCACTCGTCGTCGGCTGTGACGGGCCTACCCGTCCGGGTCTAATGAGGCCGCGCGCACCCGCGCCGGCCCGTTCTTCCGGATGGCTCGCCGGTGATAGCCGGGTCACTGCCAGCGGTCATTCTATCCCGGCATGCGCCGTAGGTACACACCGCAGGCACGGCGGCGCGCGGCTCAATGAAGCGCCCGCTACGCAACTTCCTGCGGGACAGCCGTGGCTTTGATGTCGCGAAGGGTCGCCACGATGGCATCGACCTGGGAGTCGGTGAATAGTAGGTCCGCGCGGCCGTGGTCGGTGTACGGCGACTCGAACAGCCGGCCTGGTTCCATCATCCCGTTGGCGGTGAGTTCATCGACCACCAACTCCACGAAGCGCATTTGGTTGACGGTGAACGTGGCGGCGTCCAGGTAGTCGGAGAATGCCTCGGTGGCGGCCTGCCGGTCCAGGCCCACCAAGGAGCGGATGAAGAGCCCCAGGCCGCCGGTCTGCTCGGCAGCAGCGGCAATGTCCTGCGGCTCACCGGTACCGCTGGCCAGCAGCATCTGCTCCAACGCAGCCAGATCCTCCGGAGTCAGTTGCCGGTTCCTGCGCAAGCGCTGCAATGCCACATGATCCTGGTGCCGGACCAGGTATGCGGCCGCCTTCTGCCGAAAGCGGTCCAGGTCGGTGCCCGGGGTCACCATCGCCAACTCGATCGCGCTGGCCTCGCCGAGTTCGTCGACGAAGTCGGTGTAGACGGGATTGCGCCGCGCCGAGTCGGCAAGGCGCACCAGGGAGCGCATCCGCTTCCGGACCGACTCCAGCATCGGCAGGGTGACGTCCACCCACCAGCCATCGGATGCCACGGCCTCCAGCAACGTCGCTTGCTCGGCGACCATCGGAATCGTGGTCTTGCCCAGGAGGGCGCCGGCGATCGCCTGAATGGTCTTTCGCAACCGATCGGCCGTAGCGGTATCGCCTTCGAGGTCGGCCAGCTGACGACGCAGGATCAGCAGGTCGAATCGCTTGGCGTGCTCGTCCTCATCGCGCACCGATGAGGGAAGACCGGCGAGTTCGAGAACGTCCTCGGCATCCGCGCTGCTGAGCGATTCCCATGACGAGGGTTCTGAGAAATGTTCGACGGCGCGGCGGTGCGGCCGCACCAGGACGTTGCCCGGGTGCATGCCGGCCACGGTCTGCTGCAACGCAGCCGTGATGCTTCTGCGCAAGTCCGGTTCGACCCGAACGTGCTGCAGACCACGAGCCAGCGCAACCCGGGCTTCAAACAAGTGCTGGGTGAGGGATTTCTGTATCGACCCTTCGCTGCCTGGCAGGTCCTGGTTGAAGTACTCCAGGTTGCCGCAGAAGTCGAAGACGAGGAAGTCGGCCTTGGCCGCGCCGGGGCCGAACAGGTCGGGGCGCAGGCGGGTGCCCCGACCGATCATCTGCCAGTACTTCGACTTGGACCACACAGTCTTGAAGAAGACGAGGTTGACCACCTCGGGGATGTCGATGCCGGTGTCGAGCATGTCCACGCTGATCGCGATGTGAGGGGCCTTGGTGGGTGTGGCGAAGTTCTCGATCAATTGCTGGGCGTACGGGCTGGCGTGGGTGATCGCGCGGGCGAAGTGTCCGGCGTACTCGGGCCAATTGGTGTCGAAGCGTTTGGCGATGAACTCGGCGTGGCGCTGGTTCTTGGCGAAGATGATGGTCTTGCCGAGCCGGTCGCCACCCGCGACCTTGTACCCCTGCGTCATGAGAGTTTCGAGCACCTTGTCCACGGTGTCGGTGTTGAACAGGAACCTGTTGAGTTCCTCTGCGCCCACCTCATCGGGCGCCTCTCCCTCGCCCCAGTCCAGGACGTCCCACTGGTCCTTTTCGTCTTCGCTGAGTTCGTCGTAGTGGATGCCCCGGCGTAGGAATTTCGTACCCACGGACACGCCTTTGGGCGGCACCAGATATCCGTCGGCTACCGCGTCCTCCAGGCTGTAGGCGTCGGTGGGGACGCCTTCCTCAAGGTCGAAGAGACGGTACGTGTTGTAATCAACCTCATCCTTCGGAGTGGCGGTCAAACCCACCAGTATCGCGTCGAAGTAGTCGAAGATCGCGCCGTACTTGGCATATACCGACCGGTGCGCCTCATCGATGATGACCAGGTCGAAGTGTCCGGGCCCGAACCGCTGCGCCTGGGTAGCGTCATCGTCGGCTTCGTTGATGAGGTTCATGATGGTCGGGTAGGTCGACACGTATACCCTGCCCTCGCCGTCTCGTTCGGTGACCAGGTTGACCGTTGTGGCGGCGGGCAGGTGCTCCTTGAACGCCCCGACCGCCTGGCGCACCAGGGCGTTACGGTCAGCCAGGAACAGGACCCGCTTGACCCAACCGGCTTTCATAAGTTGGTCCACCAGGGCGATGACGGTGCGGGTTTTCCCGGATCCGGTGGCCATTACCAGCAGGGCTCGGCGTTGCCTGCTATCGAGGACCTCACCGATGGCCTTGATCGCCCGCACCTGGTAGGGCCTCCCGGCGATGTCGGTGTCCACCGCGGCCGTGGCCAGGGGCCTGCGGGTGTGACGGCGCTGGACCATCAGTTCCAGTTCGTCGCGGGTGCAGAAACCCTGCACCTTCCGGGGCGGATAGCCGCCGCCGTCGTCCCAGAGCCAATGCTCATACCCGTTGGTGTAGAAGATCACCGGTCGGCGGCCGAACTGTGCTTCGAGCCGGTCGGCGTAAAGTTCGGCCTGTTGTCGGCCGACCTGGACGCTGCTGCCGGCGCGTTTGGCCTCCACCACTGCCAGCGGTAGGCCGTCGGCGCCCCACAGCACGTAGTCGATGTAGCCGCGGCCTCCGCCGGGCATCCCGGCCACCGGGTACTCCCGGTCATGGTCCTGGTCCAGGAGCCACCCGGCTGCGCGTAAGTCGACATCGATATAGGCCGCGCGGGTCTGGGCCTCGCTGTAGTCGCGGGTGTCTTCGATACCGGCAGCCGCTTTGGCGTCCTGAGCCGAAGCGATCTGTGCCTGGAGTTGGGCGATCCGTTCCTCGTGGGCAGCCAGGAGTTCATCCCGTTGGGCGAGTTCCCGGGCGTGTGCTTCGTCCTGCTCCTGGAACTTCTTGGCCAGGCGCACCAGTTCGTCACGTGAGAGCGGCGCCGCGTTCGCCGCCAGTGTCGGGTCGAACGGAGTTCGTACCGGGACGGCCGCGGGGTCGGCGGAGTGGTGGAAGGCCGCCCACACCACCACATGGTGCAGTTCGCGTAGCGCGGCGAACCCGTGGTCGGAAGCCAAAGACCTTGCCTCGTGCACGGCGGAATTGCCGAGCCGGCGGATGAGGTTGAGTTTCTGGTTGATGCTGTTGCCGGTGCGGGTCTTGAACCCGCTGTCGTTGATCCGAGCGGCCAGGTCGTCCCGGTACGGCTCGGTCAGATTGAGAACCTCGTAGAGATAAGCGACCAGGTGCTCGATCGCGCGCCGGCTATAGAAACACGCCGCGCGCGGGTCGGAACTCAGGTAGGACTCGGCCTTGACGCAGTCGGGGTGAACTGTGGGCAACGCAGCCTTGACGAAGGCGAAGTTGCTCACGACGCTCCTTTCCCCCGAGCGTTGCATGTGGACTCGGCGTACCCGCTGATCGCAAGCCATGCGGGCCGAGGCAACGCATGGTCAAGACAACGACGGGAACACAACTGTTTGAGTCAACTCTAGTTTGTTGACGCCGTGCGGGAGTGCGGATTCGTCGCGACGGGGTTTGATCCGCCTCCGGCCAGGGCGTACAATTTCCTGTACAGGAGTTGGAGGTCCGATGCGCACGATGAGTTACAGCGAGTCCCGCCGTCGCTATGCCGAGGTTCTGGACTCGGTCGTGCAGGACCGTGAGGAGATCGTGATCACCAGGGCAGGCCACGAGCCCGTCGTCATCATGTCCCTGGACGACTTCGAGTCACTGCGCGAGACCGCATACCTGATGCGCTCCCCCGCTAATGCTCGACGATTGCTCGATGCGATGGAACGGCTCGAGGCGGGCGAAGGCGAATCGCACGACCTCATCGATGCCGACTGACTATGAGGCTGGTCTGGGACAGTAACGCCTGGGAAGACTATCTCTGGTGGCAGGCACAGGACCGAAGAATCCTCAAACGCATCAACAATCTCATCGAGGACGTCGTCCGCAACGGTAACCAAGGCATCGGCAAGCCCGAGCCTCTCAAGCATGACTTCGATGGGTACTGGTCCCGGCGCATCACCGAGGAGCATCGGTTGGTCTACAAGGTGACCGAGACCGAGGTGCGCATCGCCGCGTGCCGATACCACTACGGCCGCTAGCGCGGGGGCAAGCCCGACCCGCACCTCGGCGGCTACTCGAAGAAGTCCTCGTCGATCTCAACGATCTGGACCGTGCGCTTGGCTTGCACACCGACGCCGTAGTGGATCATGAGAGAGGCCAGGCGTTCGCCATCGACCAGCACGACGCGGGTAGCCACGGACTCGGCGTACTCGCGGGCGCCGCGGCTGAAGCGGGCGGTGGTGATGAATACTCCTTGGCTCGCCTGGTTGCCGTGCAGCGCGCCGAAGCGACGCGTGAGTTCACTGAGCCGAAGGTCCGACCAGGCGCGCAAGCCTCTCTCGAATCTGAGACTGACTTCCTTCTCTCAAATACTTATAGTCTCGACCGAACTCGATACGTGCACTAAGTTGTGCCCGTAGCCTCCTGACAGGGGGTTCTGGCACCACCATGGTGAGTTTCCCTGATCGAACCTTCTTCCATTCACTCATTACGCCTGACATCTCAAAATCCGGAAACTGTTCTAACCGTCGCCTTATGACCTTGGTCGGATGAGTGCGTTCGACATCACCGCGAGCCGAAGGCGGTTCGGCTACGGTCCGGTACGCCACTCCAGAAGAATTTTCAAACTCAATCCATAATTGATGCACTACCGTCGCATTGCATCCATCGAAAACCATGTCGACACCATGGAAGTCGAGTGAATCGCGGATACCCAGCACTGGCCTGCGCACTTCGCCGGCATCAAGAGCCCGTATTACGAACTCACCAAACGGATATGACTCCACCATATAAACGTAGACGTTGTAGGCAGGCTCATCCCCAGCATTGCTAATGTGGACGTTCGTTCTAAATTCACCGTCCTCGTCCAACTCCTCGGTCTGGAAATTGATATGCGGTTTCCTGGCGTCGAGTATTGGGAACTGTTTGCGCGCCCACTTCAGAATAGTCCGTCGAAACAAGAAGAGAAGTAGTGCGAATGCTCCGTTGGCAACGAGTCCGGCTGTCAAACCACCCATGAAAGCCTGGTCAATCATCCGATTGCTCCATCTAAGGTGATCATTTCAGAGTCCTCTCGAGAAGGCGCGCGATTGCAGGGCGGAAAAGAGTTCGTCGTCCGCAGCCAAACCGCACTCGACGGCGGTGCGCTGGCTCTTGATATTGGCAACCCGTGCCGCGAACTCATCTTGAGATCGTCGTGCGACATCCGGAATCGGGACCGATTCCAGAACTGTGGTCTCCAGTCTTTTGGTGCCGTGGGCTGCGGTAGCGACTCGCGCCAGAATCCACTGGGTCCGCGCGCGAAGTGCGCTGGCAAGGAAGTCAACCTGTGTGTCACTTTGCGGCAAGAGTGCCTTGAGGTCCTGATTGATCGTCGCGGGTACGCGGATGACGGAAACAGGGGTTGAGTGGGCGAGGATCATTCCCCGGACCACGAGCGCGATGGTGTTCGCCGGGAGAAGACGAATGCTCGTCTCCTCAGGAACTCGCCCAGCAATGTGGTCCTGTGAATCCCAGAGATCGGTCGCCTTCAGATCTTTGGCGCTGAACCACGGGAGGTCACCGGCCCACAGTTCCGGCTTCTTCTTCGATGGAGTCCCGCCGCTGTAAAGCCGGCAGAGGTCACCAAGTCGAACAGTTGCGGTGGTCGACCCGAACATGGCGTGGAAGATGGACTGGGTGAGGTCGTCGAGGTGGGCGAGGGACTGGCGGCGCTTGGTGCGCAAGGCGTCGGCCTGGTCGAGAATCGCGGCGATGCGGCGCTGCTCCTCCAAGGCAGGGAGAGCGAAAGGAAGACCAAGGAGCCGAGTTCGGTCGACAGTGGCCTGATTCACCCACTGCCGAGCCATGAGGGAGAAGACTCCTACCTTGAATCTGTACTGAAGCCAGCGCCATAAGTAGGCAGCGTCGAGCCGTTGCGGGTCCGGTCGCAACCGAAGGAAATGGTTGCTGAAGACAGCCGGCTCGTCGAGCGCGGGAACCAGAATCGACTTACCGACGCCGTCCGGACTATTGGTGGCGTTGAACATGACGTCGCGCTCACGCACGAGGAACTGGTCCAACTTCTTATGTGCGTCGCGAGGCACCCTGCGACGCTTATCGAGAACGAGTGCGCTCTCCTTCGACACGTTGTGCATACGGAACTGAAAGATCCCATCCTGATCTTCCTTCCCGCACGCGAAACCCGACTGTGCCTCCACAACTAGGTCACCGAGCGTCGTCATTCCAGCATCGCTTTCAACTCGGCGCGACCCTGGGCGATCTCTGCGTCCAACTCCTCGATATCAGCGATGATCTCCAATGGATCCCGGTGCTCGACGTCGTCGTAGACGATCTCCTTGTACCGGTTGATCGACAGGTCATAGCCCTGCTCGGCGATCTCCGCCTTGGGGACCACGAAGGAACTGTCGGTGCGCGCTCGGTCGCGTTCCGTCGTCGTGCGCTGTTGCCACCGGGTGAGCACATCGGGCAGGTCGTTGGCTTCGATGGGGTTGCGCTTGTCATCCAGGGAGAAACCATCGGCGGTCACGTCGTAGAACCACACGTCGTCGGTGCCGCCGGAGTCGGTCTTGGTGAAGCACAGGATCGCGGTGGACACTCCGGCGTAGGGCTTGAACACCCCGGAGGGCAGTTTCACCACGGCGTCCAGTTTCTGCTCCTCCACGAGTGTCCGGCGCAGATCCTTGTGCGCGTTCGATGACCCGAACAGCACGCCGTCGGGCACGATCACGGCGGCGCGGCCGCCGGGCTTGAGTAGCCGCAGGAACAGGGCGAGAAACAGCAACTCGGTCTTCTTGGTCTTCACCACGCGCAGGAGGTCCTTCGACGTCGACTCGTAGTCCAGCGACCCGGCGAACGGCGGATTGGCCAGGACCAGGGAGTACTGCTGGGCGTCAGCGGCGGCGCCCTCGGACAGCGAGTCGCGATAGCGGATGTCCGGGGACTCGATCCCGTGCAGGAGCATGTTCATCGAGCCGATTCGCAACATGGTGGAGTCGAAGTCGTAGCCGTGGAACATGCTGCGGTGGAAGTGCTCGCGCTGCTTGGCGTTGGTCAGCGCGCTCGGGTGATGTTCGCGGATGTGTTCCGAAGCGCTGACCAAGAAGCCGGCGGTGCCGCAGGCGGGGTCGCAGATCTCATCCTCAGGGGTCGGCGCCATCATCGCGACCATCAGGTTGATGATGTGCCGCGGCGTGCGGAACTGGCCGTTGGTGCCGGCGCTGGCGATCTTGGAGAGCAAATACTCGTACAGGTCCCCGTTGGTGTCCCGGTCCTCCATCGGGATGTCACCGAGCATGTCCACCACGCGGCTGAGCAGCGCCGGGGTGGGGATGGTGAACCGGGCGTCCTTCATGTGCACCGAGTAGGTGGAGTCATCGCCGCCGACCTGCTGGCCCAGGCCGCGCAAGTACGGGAACACCTCATCGGAGACCAGTGCGTGCAGCTCGGCCGGGTCGAGGTTGGCGAACCTGCTCCAGCGCAGGTGGTGCTGGTCGGGCAAGAACACCGGGTCCTCGATCTCACCGGTGATGCGGGCCTTCTTTTCCGTGATGGTCTGCAGGTCATCCAGCCGGCGCAGGAACAGCAGGTAGGTGATCTGCTCGATCACCTCCAACGGGTTGGAGATGCCGCCGGACCAGAAAGCGTCCCAGACGCGATCGACCTTGCTCTTCAGTTCACCTGTGATCACACGCTCCACTGTAGTTCGCAGGTCAGACAGCGGGGCGCGGGTCAGCCTGCCAACTCCGTGCACCTGGGAGTCGATCTCCGTCCCTCAGGCACCGGCACGAACGGCACCGAGGTGAGCACCTCCGGGAAACTGTCGTATGGAGCCAACCCCGTTCGTGGAATGTATGCGGGACGCCACCGGCGGCCCCGTGCAACGAAACTGAGGTCATCCATGACCAGCAGAGAGGAGAGGATCATGCCGGAGTACCTGATCGCGTTCAACGACGAGTGGGTGCCCGACCACACGCCACAAGAGGTGCAGCAGAAGAGCGAGGCCAGCATGGTGGTGGTCGAGGAGATGAGGAACGAGGGTGTCTTCGTCTTCGGGAACGGGGGGATCGATGCCTCCTCCGTGGTCTGCAGCGTCGAAGCCAAGGAGGGAGAGCCTGTCTTCACCGACGGACCCTACGTGGAGACCAAGGAGCATCTCGGCGGCTTCTGCGTCGTGCGCGTGCCCGATGACGCCGCTGCGCGGTACTGGGCCGGCCGCCTCGCGGTCGCGCTCGACTGGCCCCAGGAAGTGCACCGCTTCCCGGGTCGACCACCACAGGCCGCCGACCTCGATAGGGACTGATCACCATGCCCAGGTATCTCCTGTCCGTCTACGGACCCGCCGAACCCACCGACTACGGCCCCTACCCCTCCAAGGAGGCGATGCTGGCGTCCTTCGCCGACACCGGCGCCTTCAATGACAAGCTCCAGCGCGAAGGCTACTTCGTCTTCGCCGACGGTCTGGAGCCCGCCACGACCGCCACGACCGTGGACGGTCAGGGCGAGAGCCCGGTGATCCTGGACGGGCCCTATCTGGAGACCAAGGAGTACATCGGCGGCTTCTGGGTGATCGAGGCCCCCGACCTGGACGTGGCCCTGAAACTCGCCGCCGAGGCGTCGAAGGCATGCCGCGGCAAGGTGGAGGTGCGCCCCTTCCAGACCGCGGAGTCCGTGCAGAGGCTGCTGCACTCGTAAGGCTCCTGCAATAGTGAGCAAGATGCGCCTCGAGGAAGCGATGACCCGCATCCACAAACAGGAGTGGGCGCGGGTCGTCGCCAGCCTTGCGCGCCGGTTCGGTGACCTCGATATCGCGGAGGACGCCGCTGCCGAGGCGTTCGTCACGGCGGTGCAGCGGTGGCCGCGCGACGGGGTGCCCGCTCATCCCGGCGGATGGCTCACCACGACCGCGAACCGCAAGGCGATCGATCGGATCCGGCGCGAGTCCCTGCGCGAGACCAAGCACCAGGCGGCCCGGATGCTGCACGATGACACACCCGCCGAGCCGACCGGTCCGATCGAGGACGACCGGCTCCGACTGATCTTCACCTGCTGCCACCCGGCGCTGGCGATGGAAGCCCGGGTTGCCCTGACCCTGCGCCTGCTCGGCGGGTTGACCGTCGCCGAGATCGCCCGGGCATTCCTGGTGCAGGAGACCACGATGGCCCAACGAATCACCCGCGCGAAGAGAAAGATCAAGGCCGCTCACATCCCTTACCGGGTGCCCTCCTCCGAGGACATCCGCGAGCGGCTCGCCGGGGTGCTCACGGTGGTCTATCTGATCTTCAACGAGGGCTATCTCGCCGGCGAGGGTGTTGAGCCGCTCCGCACCGATCTCATCGATGAGGCGATCGTGCTGGGCCGGCTGCTGCTCGACCTCCTACCCGAGGACGGCGAAGTGGCCGGCCTCCTTGCCCTGATGCTCCTCACCGACGCTCGCCGGCCCGCGCGTGTCTCGCGCACCGGAGAGTTGGTGACGCTCGAGGAGCAGGACCGCAGCGCGTGGGACCAATCCCTCCTCGACGAGGGCCACGCACTGGTCCGCGGCCGACTCGCCGCAGTGGCCGGCGGCGATGAGCAACCCGGGCGCTACCAACTGCTGGCGGCGATCAACGCTGTGCACACCTACCACCTCTCGGCGCGGGACACCGACTGGTCCCAGATCCTCACCCTCTACGACCGTCTGGTGCTGGTGGACCCCTCCCCGATCGTGCGGCTGAACCGGGCGGTCGCAGTCGCCGAGGTGGACGGCCCCGATGTCGCACTGGCCGAGATCGACCGGTTGGCCGGTCCTCTTGACGGTTACCACGCGTTGCATGCCGCACGCGCCGATCTGCTACGTCGGCTCGGCCGCGGTGGCGATGCGCTCGGTGCCTATGACCGGGCCATCGAACTGACCGGAAATCCCGCCGAGCGGACCTACCTCACCCGCCGGCGCGACCAACTCGCGACCTGAGGCGAACCCCTCGGCCGGCACGGCGAGGGCGAAGCCCGCACCTCCACCTCAATTCACCATTGCCTTATATAAGTCAGGACTGATAGTGTCGTTCCATGCACGCGCTCGACGTCCTCGGTGACCCGGTTCGACGCCGCTTGCTGGAGTTGCTCGCCGACGGTGAGCAACCAGCCGGTGAACTCGCCACCCGGATCGGTGCGGAGTTCGGCATCAGCCAACCGGCGGTGTCCCAGCACCTGCGGGTGCTGCGCACGCACGGCTTCACCACGGTGCGCCCCGACGGCTCCCGGCGGCTGTACGCCGTCGACCCCGAGCCGTTGCGGCAGGCCGATGACTGGCTCGCACCGTTCCGCGCGTTCTGGGCGCCCCGCCTGGCTGCCCTCGAGACCGAGATCGCGCGCGGCAAGCGCGAGCGACGCCACCACCCCAGTAACGAGAAGGAGTGACCATGACCGAGAACGTCACCACCATCAGCGCCGGACAGGCCGACCAGGTCACGCGTGGCCTGACCGTGACCGAACACGGCGACACCGCGACGGTCGTGGCCACGATCAGCCAGGCCTACGCCACCACCGTGGAGGACCTCTGGAACGCCTGCACCTCCACCGAGCGGCTCCCCCGGTGGTTCGGGCCCGTCTCCGGCGACCTCGAACTCGGCGGTAGATACCGGATCGAAGGAAACGCCGATGGCACGATCGAGGCGTGCGAGCCTCCGTCGCGTGTCAAGGTCACCTGGGAGTTCGCCGGGAACATCTCCTGGGTCACCCTCCGCATCACCGAGGACGACGACGGCGCCCGCCTCACCCTTGAGCACGAGACGACCGAGGACTTCCCGAGCGACTTCTGGACCACCTACGGGCCGGGCGCGACCGGGGTGGGCTGGGACCTGGCCTTCCTGGGACTGGCCCTGCACATCGCCACCGGGGCCTCGAAGCCGCCGGAGGGCTCGGAGTGGGAGCGCAGCGACGCAGCGCGCGAGTTCATCGCGGATAGCAGCCGCCGCTGGGCCGAGGCCTCGATCGCCGCGGGCACGCCCGAGGACGCCGCCCGCGCCGCCGAACGGAGGACGACCGCCTTCTACACCGGCCAGGAGGTCGAGTAGCGTCGCGCGGACTCGGGCGATCGCACCGCCGGTGCCGACAAGGCCGGCGGGTCAGAAGGCCGGCGGGTCAGGCCGCACCGGTGGTGCGTGATGCTCAGGGCGCCGGCGTGAGGAGGTAGTCCTCCGCGTCCGCGTCCCAGCGCAGGTCCACGAAGCCGCCGGCATTGGCGGCGCGCACGAACTGCAGGAAGTTGCGGTACCCGAGGGTCTTCTCGGAGAAGCCGGGGCGCTGCTTGCGCATTCGGTCCTTGAATCCGGACAACGGCACCGCCTCACCGGCACCACCGACCAGGTCGGCGACCGCGGCGAACGCCAGTTCACGTTCGCCGCGCTCGGGCAGGGACACCTCCGGGTCCCCGGCCGCGGGGCCGGAACTGATCTCCACCACGCCACGCTCGGCCAGGTGGCGCAGGCACTCTCCGAAGGAACGGAACCCGTAGTCGGACTCGCTGAAGGTGGGATCCTTGCGCAGCAGGGTGCGTTTGAGCACCGAGGCGGTCACCGCCCCGGAGGACGAACTCAGGTCCGCCAGGGTCTGGGCCACCAGCACCGCCAATGACGGCGAGCGCTCCTCCGCGTTCGCCTGCTCGGTACCGGTGGCATCGTCGTCGGCCTGCTCGGTCGGGTCCGGGCGCTCGGGCTGCTCCGGCTGCTCGGCCGCGGCCTCCGGGGGCTTGGGCGCCCCGGCGCGGCGACGCCGCCCGGAGCGTTCGGAACCGCTGGGTAGGTCCACGCCCTCCAGGCGGTCGTAGAAGAGGAACTCATCGCAGGCCGAGGGCAGGAGTTTCGAGGTGGAGTTGGCCACCCCGATCCCGATCACCTGCTTGTTCATCTCGCGCAGTTTGTGCACCAGCGGGGAGAAGTCGCTGTCGCCGGTGCAGAGCACGAAGGTGGAGATGTAGTCGCGCTCGAAGGCCATCTCGACCGCGTCGACCACCATCTTGATGTCCGCGGCGTTCTTGCGTGAGGCCCCCTGGTGCTGGGGCATCTCGATCAGTTCCACGTGTTCGCTGGCCAGGTCGTGCCGGTCGGAGGCGAAGAACGACCAGTCCGCATACGCCCGTCGCACCACCACGCGCCCGCGAGCGGCGAGGGCATCGGCGATCGAGCGGAACTGGAACGTGGTGCCCAGGTCACGCACCCCCAGCGCGAGGTTCTCGTAGTCCAGGAACACGGCCAGACGCTCATCAGATTCCATGCCGCCACCCTAGCCCTGGGGCCTGTGCGGCGCTGACCGGGACAGCGCCGCGCACTCCTCAGCGTTTGCGGGCCCGTCGCCAGCGGCGCCGGGGCTTGGACTTCTTCGCCGTGGCACCGCTCTGCTCGGTGTCGGTGGCCGGGTCCGCCGCCACGGCCGACGGTGTTGCCGCCCCCGTCGTAGCACCGGCACCATGTCGCACCTGGGGCGGCTCGTCGAAGGCGTCCACGTCGGTGAACTCCACGCCACGTCGCTGCTTCCGCGCCTCGACGAGCCGGTAGAGGACTGGCACCAGCACCAGGGTGAGGATCGTGGAGGTGAACAACCCACCGATCACCACCAGCGCCAGGGGCCGGGAGATGAAGGCTCCCCCACCGGTGATTCCCAGCGCCATCGGGACCAGGGCACCCATCGTGGCGAAGGCCGTCATCAGGATCGGGCGCAGTCGGTGCCGGGCGCCGTCCTCGATCGCCTCGGCCAGTCCCATCCCGGCTCGGCGGTACTGGTTGATCAGGTCGATCAGCACGATGGCGTTGGTGACCACCACACCCACCAGCATCAAGGCACCCACCAAGCCGGCCACGCCCAGCGGGGTGCCGGTGATCAGCAGCAGCCCGATCGAGCCCGTGGCCGCGAACGGCACCGAGATCATCAGGATCAGCGGCTGCACCAGGGACCGGAAGGTGCCCACCATCACCAGGTAGACGATCGCCAGGGACAGCAGCAGGGCCAGGCCCAGGTTGGCGAAGGCCTCGTCCTGGTCGGCCATCACGCCCCCGACCTGAACGCTCGCGCCGTCAGGCAGGTCGAGGTCGTCCAGGGCTTCCTGGAGTGCCGCACCCTGGGCGCCCAGGTCGGTGGCGGTGGAGGACGCGGTGATCGTGGCGGACTGGATACCTCCACTACGGGTGACCGAGGTGGGCAGGTCGACTTCCTCGACCTCGGCGATATCTGCCAGCAACACCGGGTCGGGTTCACCGACCTGCGCCGGATCGGGCTGGTCGAGGTCGGTCGGGTCGGGCCCTTCGGGAAGGTCGCCGGGGGCCATGCCCTCGGGTGCGTCCGTCGGTGCATCGCCGGGCATCTGCCCCGGGACATCCCCTGGTGCCGGGGAACCGGCGGGTTCGGCGGGTTCGGCGGGCACCGTACCCACCGGCAGTTCTTCCAGCTCGTTCATCGACAGCGGAGCCTCGCCGATCTGCATGACCACGTCGATCTCACCGGTGTCGGTGACGATCTGGCCCAGCGGGATGCCGTTCAGGGCGGCCGCGACCGACTGCCCCACCTGAGCCTCGCTCAGGCCCACCTCGGCGGCCGCTTCGCGGTCCACGCTCACCGTCACCGTCGCCAGGTCCTCGGCCAGGTTGCTGGCCACGTCGGTGGTGTCGGGCACCTCGGCGACGGCGTCGCGCACCTGCTGTGCGGCATCGGCCAGATCCTCGGAATCGGCGGCGGTGACCACCACTTCCACGCCACCGGCCAGTGCCGCCTGTCCCGGGCTCACGGTCAGTTCCCCCGCATCGGAGCCCAGGTCCGCCAACTCCTCGCGCAGCCGCTGTTCCACCTGCGCCGCATCGGCTTCCAGGTCCAGGCTCACCATGAACGTCGCGTCCTGTCCCGCGCCGACGAACGCCATCACGCCCTCGGCCTCACCGCCGGTCACCTGATAGGTCTGGACCTCCTCGATGTCCTCCAGGATCGCCTCGACCTGGGCAGCCGCCTCATCGCGGGCCCGCAGCGAGGTGCCGCTGGGCAGCGTCTGGGCGATGCTGACGGTGTTGTCCCCGGAATCCCCGATGAACTCGGTCTCCATCTGCGGCACCAGCGCGACGGTCCCGCCGAGCAGGCCGGCGGCGATCAGCAGAGTGATCACCGGGTGGGCCAGGGCCGGGCGCAACGTCGCCAGATAACCACGCTGCAGCGGGCCCCGGCGCTCCTGGGCCCGCTCGTCCACCCTCACGTGCCCGCGCTGCCCGGTACCGGCCGTGGGTTCGGCTGCGGACGGGGCACCCTTGGCAACCGGTAGGAACCACCACGCGAGCACCGGCACGATCGTCAACGCGACCAACAGCGAGACGAGCAACGCGGCGGCAGCGGTGAAGGCGAACGGGCGGAAGAGTTCGCCCACCAACCCCCCGACCAGACCGATCGGCACGAACACCGCTGCGGTGGCCACGGTGGCCGAGGTGATCGCACCGCCCACCTCCCGCACGCCCGTCAGCACCGCCTGGTGCTTGGGACCGCCGTAGGACAGGTGCCGTTCGATATTCTCGATCACCACGATGGAGTCATCGACCACCCGGCCGATGGAGACCGTCAACGCCGCCAGGGTGAGCAGATTCAGGGTGTACCCCACCACGTTCACACCGATGATCGTGATCAGCAGGGACAGCGGGATGGACAGCGCCGTCACCCCGGTGGGCCGCCAGGCGCGCATGAAGATGAGGATGACGATCACGGCGAAGATCAGACCGAGCATGCCCTCGACCGCCAGATCCTCCACGGACTGGGTGATGAACGGGGCTTGGTCGATGATGACCGAGATCTCCGCGCCGTCGCCCAGGAACTGCTCCAACTCCGGCAGCAGGTCGGCGACCTGGTCGGAGATCTCTACCGTGTTCCCCTCCGGGGTGGCCGTGACCGCCAGTCCGAAGGAGGTCTGGCCGTTGGTGCGGGCGAAGGAGGTGGCCTCCTCCTGTTCCACCGACACCTCGGCCACCTCATCCAGGCGCAGCACCTCGCCCTCGGCATTGCGCAGGGGTAGGGCGGCCACGTCGTCGACACCCTCGAGTGCCTCACCCACCTGAACGTTGAGCGCGCGCGGATCATCGCGCAGGGTGCCCGCCGGGATCACCATGCCGTGGGAGTCTAGGGTGCTGACGATCACGTCCGGGGACAGTCCGGCCATAGCCAGAGCGCCCGCGTCCACATCGATGGTGACCACCTCATCGACGGCACCGCTCAGGGCCACATCCCGCACGCCGTCGAGCGCCTCCAGATCCGGCACCACCACGTCACGCAGCGTCTGCACCGTCTGCTCCGGATCCTCGGGCGCGGTCACCGCCAGTTGCACCACCGGCAGATCGTCGAAACTACCCACCATCACCTGCGGGTCGGCCGCCTCGGGCAATGACATCCGGGACAACGCCATCTGCATCTGCTGCTGTGCCGTACCGGCCTCGGTGCCGTACGCCAGTTCCAGCACCACCGTGGACACGTTCGCGTTCGACGTCGCCGTGGTGGATTCCAGGCCCTCCACAGCCGTGGCCGCCTGGCTGATCGGCACGCTGACCTGGTCATCGACCACATCCGGGGAGGCTCCCGGGTACGGGGTGATCACCACCACGATGGGCAACTCGAAATCCGGGATGAGTTCTTGTTTCAACGTCGCCGCCGACCAGAGGCCCCCGAGGACGGCGATGATCGCGGCCAGGGCCACCAGGGCACGGTTGCGAAGGCTGAAGCGAGCGAGAGCGATCACGGCGTGGTGTCTCCGGTGCAGGTACGGGCGCAGAGGTGCGGCCTCGCGCGGGAGGAGGGACTCGGGCGGGCCGCGCCTGGTGGCGTTGCCGTAGCCACCTCAGATTACCTGCGTACCCGGTCGGCCGGCATCGGCGCCAGCGCGCCTGGAACAACGGTGTACCTCGCCGTGAAACACTCGGGACACTCACAACACAGACCATGTGCACCGGCGTTAACCCATCAGCAGGGAGGCTGACGATGCTCCGCACCCGCGTCTGCGCCGCCGTCCTGGCCGCGGGGCTGGGTGCGTGCACCGACGATGAATCCGAACCGGACGGCGAGACCGGAGCGGACCAATCCCCCACCGCCGACGACGGGGACAGGGCCGACGGTGACGTTGAGGACAGCGAGGACGGCGAGGACGGCGAGGACGGCGAGCCGGAGGCTGACGAGGGCGGCTCCGGCGGCGACAGCGACGACCTGCCCGGCGAGGTCATCGAGATCTTCCCCTGGGAGGGCGATGAACTCGCCGTGGTCGTGGTCGATCATGACGACGTCCTGAACGTGCGTGAACTCCCCGACCCGGGCGCCACCGTGGTCACCGAACTTGATCCGCTCACGCGGTCCGTGGTGGCTACCGGGCACAACCGCAGCGTGGACGACTGGGGTATCTGGGCCCAGGTCCAGGCCGAGGGCGTGACCGGGTGGGCGAACGTGACGTTCCTGGGCTACCTGGGCCGGACCGCCGACGCCGATGAGGACTTCGCCGATGTGGACCCGGCCGACTCCGTCGAGGACCTGGCCCTGGCCGTGGGCACCCGGGCCGCCGAACTCAACGGTGCCGCCGAGATCGACAACGCCCGGATCGCCGTCTCCGACATCTCCGGCCCGGTCAACTCCCCCGACGTCACCGTTGATGTGACCGGCATCCCCGACGACGCCCAGAAGGGTGAACGACTCCTGATGCGCGCCGGGACGACCGCATCGGGGACGATCCAGGTCGAGTTCATCGAACGCACCATCATCTGCACGCGCGGAGTCTCCGAGGATGGCCTGTGCCTCTGACCCGCAGGACCACGAGCCCAGGAGGCTGACATGCTCCGTACCCGTATCACCACCACCGCTGCCGCGGCTCTGGCCGCCGCACTCCTCCTGAGTGCCTGCACCGGCGACGGCGAGGAACCACCGCCGCAGGAGACCGCCACCGAGGCCGAACAGGACGAGACCGGACCAGACCCGGACGAGACCGACCCGGACGAGACCGAACCGGGCGAGGACGAGCAGACCGATGAGGTGGAGAACGGCGGCGGCCCGGGGACCGAGCCCGCCGACCAGGCAGATCTCCCGGGCCAGGCGGTGGACTTGTACACCGGGGGCGAAACCGTCGACGTGGTCGGGGTGGCGCACGACGACGTGCTGTACGTGCGCGAGTTGCCCGACCCGACCTCCCCGGAGGTGACCGCCCTGGCCCCGCTGACCTCCGACGTCGTCCTGACCGGGCGCGCCCGGCAGTTGGACGACATGGCGGTCTGGCTGGAACTGGACGTCGAGGACCGGGTGGGCTGGGCGAACCTGCGCTACCTGGCCTACCTGGGCATGGTGACCGACGAGACCTCGCAGATCAGCGACCCCGGGCCCCAGGACTCGATGGCGGACCTGGCCGCCGCCGTGGTCGAGGACCTGCAGGAGGACGGCGCTCCCGACTTGGACATGACGGTGGCCGAGGACGTCCAGGAAGGGGACCTGACCACCATCGTGGTCGACGTCCAGGGCTACGCCGACGACTCCATCAACGGCCACCGGCTGCACATCTTCGCCAGCGACGAAGGTGGTGACGGCTACCGGCTGGTCAGCGTGGAAGCCACCCAGATCTGTACGCGGGGGGCCACCGAGCAGGGCTGCCTGTAAACGGAGTCGTCCGGGGCTGCTCGGGGCTGCCGGTCAGTCGCGGCCGGCGGCCAGGGGCCCGCTCAGCGACGGGCGACCACGGTGTTGGAGGCCTGGGCGACCGGGCGGATCGTCAGCGAGTCGATGTTGACGTGTCGGGGCCGGCTCAGGGTCCAGGCGATCGCCTCGGCGACATCGTCGGCCACCAGCGGCTGGTCCACTCCGGCGTAGACCTGTTCGGCCGCCGCGGCATCCCCGAGCCGGCGCAGTGCGAACTCCTCGGTCTTGACCATCCCGGGGGCGATCTCGATCACCCGGATCGGCTCGCCGACGAGTTCCAGGCGCAAGTTGTTGGCGATCACGCGTTCGGCGTGCTTGGCCGCGACGTACCCCGCGCCACCGGGGTAGGTGTCGTGGGCGGCGGTGGAGGTGACGACGACGACGTCCCCGCCTTCGCCTTCTCGTAGCGCCGGCAGCAGGGCCTTGGTGGTGCGCAAGGTGGTCAGCACGTTGATCCGGTACATCTCCTCCCACTGGTCCACGTCAGCGTGTTCCACCGGGTCGGCGCCACGAGCCCCACCGGCGTTGTTCACCAGGGCGTCCAGACCCCCGCCCGCGGTGACGGCCGCAGCCAACTGCGCCACGCCGTCGTCACTGGCCAGGTCCGCCACCACATACTCGGCGCCGGACTCCTCGGCCACCGCGGCCAGTCGCTCGGCCCGCCGTGCCACCGCGATCACCTGGGCACCTTGGCTGCTGAGCAGCCTGACTGTTGCCGCCCCGATGCCGCTGGAGGCTCCCGTCACCACAATGCGCTTACCGCTGTTCATGCCACCATCCTGCCAGCCTGTCCCGGACCTGCGTAGGATGGTCGGTGGACACCGGGTCCTCTCTGCCCCGGCCAACCCCGGACCGACTCTGTCCGGACGTCCGGGCCCGGCTCTGGCCCACCAGATCACCGATCCATCCGGAGAGCCCCCGTGAACCCTCGTGTCCGTCACGCTGTGCCGCTGACCCTTGCCGCGCTCGTCCTGGTCGGATGCAGCACCGCCTCACCCACCGGCCCGCAGTCCGTCCCGGAGGCGGCCGACGACGACGCGGCCGGTCATTACCCGGTCACGGTGGACAACTGTGGCACCGAGGTGACCTTCTCCCACTCCCCGGAGCGGATCGTGACCATCAAGTCCACCACCTTCGAACTGGTGCTGGCTCTGGGGATGGGTGAGGCCGTGGTCGGGCACGCTTTCCTGGATGGTCCGGTACCCCCCGAACTGACCGACGCGGCAGCACAGGTACCCGAACTGGCCGAACGGGACCCCTCCACCGAGGTGGTCCTGGCCGCCGACCCGGACCTGATCTTCGCCGGCTGGGAGTCCACGTTCACCGATGAGGGCCTGGGGTCGCGGGAGTCCCTGCACGAATTGGGCATCGCCACCTACGTCTCCCCACCGGCCTGCCAGGGGGAGGACTACATGCCCGACCCGCTGACCTTCGCCGAGATCGCAGACCAGATCCACCAGGCCGGGGAGATCTTCGGCGTGCCAGAAGCCGCCGCCCGGCTCGTCACCGAGCAGCAGGCCCGCCTCGAGGAGGTGACGGCGTCCGAGGCCGGGCTCAGCGCCCTGTGGTACTCCTCCGGCTCCGACACCCCGTTCGTGGGGGCGGGTATCGGCGCACCACAGTTGCTGATGGAGACCGTGGGGCTGCAGAACATCGCCGGCGGAATCGAGGACAGCTGGGCGTCGATGTCCTGGGAGGCGGTGGCCGATGCCGAACCGGACGTGATCGTGCTGGTGGACTCGGACTGGAACACCGCCGAGCACAAGATCTCCGTGCTGGAGTCGGTGCCGGCCATGGCCGCGCTGCCCGCGGTGAGCGAGGGGCGGTACCTGATCCTGGACTTCCCCACCACCGAAGCGGGGATCCGGTCCGCGGCCGCCGCCGTCGACCTCGGTGAGCAGTTGGCGCAGGTAGAGGCCGGGTTGTCGTGACCGCCACCGTCACCCCACGCCGGGGGCTGCAGGCCCCGACCGGCCCCGCGCTGCCGCAGCGACCACGACTGGCCCCCTGGCTGGTGCTGGGCATGGTCGGGCTGGTCGCCTCGGCGGTGGTGGCGATGGGGATCGGGCCGGCGGGAGTCAGCGCCGCGGAGATCCTCGGTTCCGGCTGGCACCACCTCAGCGGGGTGCTACCGGGGATGGAGCAGGCCGCGAACCCGCTGAGCCCGGCCCGGGATGCGATCGTGTGGCAGGGCCGGGCGCCCAGGGTGCTGACCGCCATGGCGGTGGGAGCCGGGCTGGCGCTGTGCGGAGTCGTGATGCAGGGCCTGACGCGCAACCCACTGGCCGATCCCTACCTGCTCGGGGTCTCCTCCGGAGCGGCGCTGGGTGCGGTGGCGGTGCTGCTGCTCGGGGTGGGACTGTGGTTGCCGGTCGCGGCGTTCGCCGGTGCTCTGCTGGCCCTGGCGGCCACGCTCGCGCTCGCCGGAGTCGGGGGGGCCCTCACACCGGCGCGCACCATCCTGGCCGGGATCGCGGTGGCGCAGGCCTGCTCCGCGCTGGTCTCCTTCGCGATCTTCGCCACCACCCGCGGGGACTCCTACCGGGAGATCCTGGGCTGGCTGCTGGGGTCGCTGGCACGGGCCGGCTGGGCCTCGGTGCTGATCGCCGGGGTCTGTCTGGCCGTGATCGGGGTGGTGCTGATCGGGGCGGGCCGGTCCCTGGACGCCTTCGCCTTCGGGGACACCTCCGCGGCGTCCCTCGGCGTGAACGTGCGGGGGATGCGCTGGATGCTGCTGACCATGAGCGCGCTCCTGACCGGGGCGATGGTGGCCGTCAGCGGCGCGATCGGGTTCGTCGGGCTGGTGATCCCGCACATCATCCGGCTGGCCCTGACCCGTCGCCACCGTTGGTTGCTGCCGCTGTCGGCCTGCGCCGGGGCGCTGTTCCTGCTCTGGGCCGACACCGCGGCCAGGGTGGTGTTCGCACCGATGGAGGTGCCGGTCGGGGTGTTCACAGCCGGGATCGGGGCACCGGTGTTCGCGTGGTTGCTGATGCGCAACCGGAAGGCCACGGCAGGTGGCACATGACGGTCCCGGTGCTGACCGCCCGCGGGCTGACGTACCGCGTGGCACCGCACGTCACGTTGCTGGACGGGGTGGATGTGAGCGTGCGCGCCGGAGGGATCACCGGCGTACTCGGTCCCAACGGGGCGGGGAAGTCCACCTTGCTGCGCCTGGTCGTGGGGGCGCTGTCACCGGAGGCCGGCCGGTTGCGCCTGCACGGAACGGACGTGGCCACGATGAGCCGGCGCGAGCGTGCCCGGACGGTGGCGTTCGTGGCCCAGGACTCCCCCACCGAGGTGTCCATGGACGTGCTCGACGTGGTGTTGCTGGGCCGCACCCCCCACCTAGGGGCATTCGCAGCGGACTCCCCGGCCGACGTGGAACTGGCCATGGACGCCCTGGAGCGCACCGGCGCGGCCCATCTGGCCCAGCGGGACATCGCCACCCTCTCCGGTGGCGAGCGCCAGCGGGTGCACCTGGCCCGGGCGCTGGCGCAGGAACCTCAGGTGCTGGTGCTGGACGAGCCGACCAATCACCTGGACGTGGCGGCGCAGTTGCAGGTGCTGGACCTGATCCACGCCGTGGCCGCCGCCGGCACCGGGGTACTGGTGGCGATGCACGATCTGGACCAGGCCGCCCGGACCTGCGATGACCTGCTGGTACTCCATGACGGCCGCACCGCCGGCTCCGGAACGGCCGCGGAGGTCCTGACCACCGACCTGATCGGCGCGGTCTGGGGAGTGGGGGCGGAGTGGGTGTCGACATCCGGTGGGCGCGCGCTAATCCTGTCCCGTCTCGGGGTGCCGATCACCTAGGTTGGACCTATGACGAATCGGGGGCCGCGGCTGCAGTTCGACCTCCCGCGCCCGAGTTGGACGTCCCTGGGCCGGGCCGCCCAATGGTGGATCCGGATCGTCGCGGCGGTACACCTGGCGGCGCTGGTGGGCGTGGTGGTGGCCGAGCACCTGCGGAAGTTGCGCGACCCCTACCGCGGGGTCTTCCCGCGCATGGCGCCCTGGTCCACCGAGATCGCCGGCACCAAAGCCACCACCTTCACCTTCGGTGAGGACCTGTATGCGGCAATGCTGGACTCCATCCGCAGTGCCGAGCACTCCATCTACTTCGAGACCTTCATCTGGAAGGGTGATGAGGTCGGTGCGGCGTTCAAGCAGGCATTGATCGCCGCCGCCCGGCGTGGTGTGCAGGTGTACGTGGTGATGGACACCTGGGGCAACCTGGTGGTCGATCCACGGTTCAAGAGATTCCCGAAGTTGCCCACGTTGCACCTGCTGCACTTCCCGCTCTTCCGTCCGGGGCTGCTCACCTTCAACCTCCGCAAGACCGGCCGGGATCACCGCAAGATCCTGGTGGTCGACGACGAGGTCGGGTACGTCGGCGGGTACAACATCGGATCGCTGTACGCTTCCACCTGGCGCGACACGCACCTGCGGCTGGAGGGGCCGGCCACCTGGGAGTTGGCCAACGCGTTCGTCGACTTCTGGAACGACCACCGAACGGCGCGCCACCCCGAACTTCCCGACCAGGGCGTCAAACTGTGGGAGCCGCGGATCCGGGCGGCGCAGAACGCCCCGAGCCGGATGCTGTTCCCGGTGCGCGGGGTCTACCTGGACGCGATGGACCGGGCCGAGCATCACATCTACATCACCCAGGCCTACTTCATCCCGGACCGGGAGATCCTGCGCGGCCTCATTGCCGCCGCCCGGCGGGGTGTGGACGTGCGGGTGGTGATCCCGGAGATCTCCAACCACATCGTCACCGACTGGGCTGCGCGCTCCCACTACACCCAACTGCTCGATGCCGGGGTCACGTTGTGGCTGTTCCAGGACGCCATGATGCACGCCAAGACGATGACGGTGGACGGACGCTGGTCCACCATCGGAACCGCGAACATCGACCGGCTGTCCTTGATCGGCAACTTCGAGATCAACCTCGAACTCTTCGATGCCGCACTGGCGCAGCACATGGAAGACATCTTCGCGGTGGACCTGACCAACTGCCGCCAACTGACCGCCGAGGAATGGAACGCCCGCAGCCTGGGCCACCGGGTCCTGGAACGGCTGATCCGCCCCTTCTCCCCCTTGCTGTAGCACCCCGCGGAGTTCGTCATGACGCTTCCCGCTGACAGTCATGTTCATAGTGAGTGGTCCTGGGATACAGGAGGACCCGGATCCCAGGCTGCTGGTCGGATGCGCGCCACGTGCGCGCAGGCGGTCCGGATTGAAACGACGCAGGCAGGGTCGAGTTCGGCCAACCACACCTCTACGCCACCGCGGCCAGCCAGATGGTCGACCTCAGCCGGGTCGACCGCGTGCTCGGCTCGCTGCACACCCTTGACCTCGGCGAGGGCCCCGCCGAGCCGAACACCCTCTTCCGCGACCATGATCCAGCCGAGGTCATGAACGAGTATCTCGAGCAGATACCGGTCATGGTCTCAGGCTCGGAGTCCTTTGAGGTGGTCACCCACATCGACTACGCGGTACGCCAGTGGCCAATCGAGGCCGGACCGTTCGACCCGCGGCGATTCGAGGAGCAGTTCCGGGGCGCGATGCGCGCAATCGCCGGGAGCGGGCGGGCCCTGGAGATGAACACGAAGCGCCTCTGGCCATGGATCCCGCAGTGGTGGGCGCAAGCGGGCGGAACCATGGTCAGTTTCGGCAGCGACGCCCACACCCCCGATGCCATCGCACGCGACTTTCCCGAAGCGACGGCGATGCTCGAGCATTTCGGGTTCCGACCAGGGCGTAGCCCGGAACAGCTCTGGGCACGCCCGGCCACCGGCTAGCAGCGCACGTCCAGTCGCGCGAGCGATCGGGAGTTCGGCGGTTCACCGTCGCCTTCGGAAACGAACTGCCGAACTGGGCAGTGGGTTCCTGACCGAGGCATCAGGTGCCGGTGCGGAACATGTCCTCCTCCGGGGGTCGGATCGCCGCCTGGGCGCCGGGGCCATCCTCGGTCCGGGTCACGCTCAGCCCGCGCACCACCGCCACCGGGCGCCCCCCGGTCTTGCCGCGGACCAGGTCCGCCGCAGCGGCGATCTCGTCGGCCTGGGCGATGATCGTGGCCTGCAACGGCACCCCCTGCGCGTCATGCTGCCCGCGCAGGTCCGCCAGGACCTCGATACCGGCGGCGCCGATGGCGATGTCGGCGACACCGCGGCGCCAGGGCCTGCCCACGGTGTCAGTGATCAGCACCGCCGGGCGTGCCCCGAGCCGGGCGTGCAGACCGCGCCGGATCGCCCGGGCAGAGGCGTCGGGGTCCTTGGGCAGCAGCAGCACCATTCCCGGGGGCACGTTCGAGGTGTCCACCCCGGCGGCGGCCAGCACCAGGCCGTGATGGGTCTGCACGATGCGCAGCGGTGGCCCGTCCTCCCGATCCCGCCGGGCGACCTCCCGCACGCTCTCGGCGTCGATAGCCTCCTCCCGGCTGGCCGCGGCCATCAACCGACCCTCGGACTTGGCGACGATCTTCGAGGCGATCACCACCACGTCGTCATCGGCGATGCCGGCTTCTCCGTCCGGCCAGGTCAAGCGCCCCAGCACCGGGGTGAGTACGGCGGCCAGGTCCGTGCCGGAGGTGATCTCCGGCAGGCCCTCGGGGGCCTGGGCGAGAAGCATCAGGTGCGTCCTTTCAATGCGGGCAGTACCTCGGCGCCGAAGATCTCGATCCACTCGGCCTGGTTGCGACCCACGTTGTGCAGGTAGATCCGGTCGAATCCCAGGTCGATGTAGCGCTGCAGCGCCGAGCGGTGCACGTCGAGGTCGGAGGAGATCACCAGCTGCCCCTCGAAGTCCTCCGGACGGAGCATCCTGGCCATCTGGGCGACCGTGAACGGGGAGCGGATATCGGCGGTGGAGAACCGCATCGCCCCGGTGGGCCATTGCGTCATGGCATTGTCCAGCGCCTCGCCGTCGGTGGGCGCCCAGGACAGGTGCACCTGCAACACCTTGGGCATCGCAGCCGGGTCCTTACCCGCTTCCCTGGCCCCCTCGGCGAACCGGGCCAACAGCATCGCCAGGCGCTCCGGTGGCGCCTCCTGGGTGATCAGCCCGTCGGCACGGGCCCCGGCGCGGCGCGCCGTCACCGGGCCGGAGGCCGCTACCAGGATGGGCGGGGGCTGCTCCGGCATGGTCCACAACCGGGAGGACTCCAACTGGAAGTACTCCCCGGAGAACTTGGCGTCCTTACCGGCGGCGGAGGCGGTGAAGAGTCGGCGGATGATCTCGATCGCCTCGAACAGTCGGGCGATCCGGCTGGGTGCCTCGGGCCAGTACTGCCCGGTGACGTGTTCGTTCAGGGCCTCCCCCGAACCCAGTCCGAGCCAGTGCCGCCCGGGGTACATCGCCGCCAGGGTGGCGCTGGCCTGGGCCACCACCGCCGGGTGATAACGGAAGGTCGGCGCGGTGACGCCGGGGCCGATGTCACCGCTGGTGCGTTCGGCGATCGCGGTCAGGACGTTCCAGACGAACGGGGCCTGGCCCTGCGCCGGCACCCAGGGTTGGAAGTGGTCGGCCGCCATGGTGCCGGTGAAGCCGTGCTCCTGTGCCAGCGCGCTCAGGGCGACCGCAGCGGCCGGCGGGAACTGCGCCAGCATCGCCGAGTACCCGATCGCGCAGCCCATGGAGGTCTAGCCTACCGGCGGCCGGCGGCCGGCGGGGCCGAGGGCCCTGGCGGCACTCGTGCGGCCGCACCGCTCCCGCAGCGCCCTGCGCGGCCAGGACAGAACGTCCCAACGAACGAGACCTCACCCGCATTTTTGGACCGCGCCCAATAACCCGTACGCTAGGTCCATGCTCACCGTCAGGACCGCCGGTCTCGCGCCCGCCTACCTCGACTACCAGCGCGGACTCGACCTGCAACGCGAGGAACGGGAACGGGTGCGCACCGGCGCCTCCGCCGGCACGCTGTTCCTGCTGGAGCACACCAGCGTCTACACCGCCGGCCGGCGCACCACGGCCGAGGAACTCCCCACCGACGGCTCGGCCGTCGTCGAGGTCGACCGTGGCGGGAAGGTGACCTGGCACGGCCCTGGTCAGTTGGTGGGCTACCCGATCCTGGCCCTGCGCCGCCCCCGCGACGTGGTGGGATACCTGCGCCGGGTGGAGTCCCTGGTTATCGACGTGCTCGCCGAGCACCAGGTGACCGGGTTCCGGGTACCGGATCAGTCCGGGGTGTGGGTGGACGTCGGAGATGCTGTTCCGGCGAAGGTCGCCCAGGTCGGGATCCGGGTGGCCCGGGGCCTGACCGGTCACGGCTTCGCGATCAACTGCTCCAACAGCCTCGAGCCCTTCGCCGCGATCGTCCCGTGCGGCATCACCGACGCCGGCGTCACCACCCTCAGCGCCGTGCGGGGCGCCCGGATCGACCCTGAAGACCTGATCGGGGCGATCCATGCCCATGTCCCCGAGTTCAGCCGAGAGGTGGCGATGGAACCGATGACGCACACGCTGGTGGCCCGGTGAGCGCCCCACCGGAGGGCCGCAAGCTACTCCGGCTCGAGGTCCGCAACTCCCGGACCCCGATCGAGAAGAAGCCGGAGTGGATCAAGACCCGGGCCCGGATGGGACCCGAGTACCGACGGTTGCGATCCCTGGTCGGCCAGCAGAACCTCAATACCGTCTGCCAGGAGGCCGGCTGCCCGAACATCTACGAGTGCTGGGAGGATCGCGAGGCCACGTTCCTCATCGGCGGCTCCCAGTGCACCCGCCGCTGCGACTTCTGCCAGATCGACACCGGCAAACCGGCCGCCTACGACACCGACGAACCGCGCCGGGTCGCCGAATCCGTCCGGGAGATGGGACTGCGCTACGCCACCGTCACCGGGGTGGCTCGTGATGACCTGCCCGACGAGGGCGCATGGTTGCACGCCGAGACCGTACGGCAGATCCACCGCCTCAATCCGCGCACCGGTGTGGAGCTGCTCGCCACCGACTTCTCCGGCAAGGCGGCCCTCCTGCGCGAGGTGTTCGATGCCGGCCCCCAGGTATTCGCGCACAACGTCGAGACCGTGCCGCGGATCTTCAAACGGATCCGGCCGGCGTTCCGGTACGAGCGCTCCCTCGCGGTGATCAGCCAGGCCCGTGACTACGGCTTGATCACCAAGTCGAACCTGATCCTGGGGATGGGCGAGGAGCCCGAGGAGATCGTGGCCGCACTGCGGGACCTGCAGGAGGCCGGCTGCGACCTGATCACGCTGACCCAGTACCTGCGTCCGAGCCCGAGGCATCTGCCCGTCCAGCGCTGGGTGCCGCCCGCGGAGTTCGTCGAGCTCAAGGAGGTCGCCGAGCGGATCGGCTTCCTCGGGGTGCTCGCGGGGCCGCTGGTGCGTTCCTCCTACCGGGCCGGGCGGCTGTGGGCGACGTCGATGCTCGCCAAGGGGCGTCCGGTGCCCGAGCAGTTGCAGCACCTGGCCGACAGCGTGGAGTTCGCACAGGGCGTCTGAGCCGGTCCCGCGGCCGCCGGACCAGGAGTCAGGGGTTGATCAGCACCTCGGCGATGCGGGAGTGCGCTCGGGTGTAGGCCCGCACCAGGGCCTCAGCCCGCGCCCGTCCACCGACCAGTGGGTGCGCGGCGAAGGCCTGCACGGCCAGTTCGCGAGACCCTGCGCCGACCGCTGCGACCAGGCTGGTCTCGGCACCGATGACCGAGCGCATCAGGGCCGCCTGCTCCTGTCCCAGTTCGGTGCGGGGTGCGATCGGGTGAGCCCCGTCGTCGTCGACTGTGCACGGCACCTCCACGACTGCCTCGTCCGGCAGGGCGGCGATGGTGCCGGCGTTGCGTACGCCCAGGATCATCCGGGCCGGGCGTCCGGTCCGCAGCGCTGCCATCAGGTCCACGGCGACGTCGTGGTAGCCACCGACGGCGACGTCGTCACTGTGGCGATCCTGCGACCGCGCCTCCGCCATGTACGTGGACTCCCGCTCGTCGAGCACCGCCTGCCAGCGTCCGTAGGCGTCGCCGTCGGGTCCGGCGTCGTAGAAGACGGCCTGCTGGGCGGCCAGGAACTCCCCGCGGGTGGTGGGCGGGGCCTGTGGCGCCGCGATGTAGTAGTACAGGTACTCGTTCGGGATCGCCCCGGTCCGCTGGATCCGTTCGGCACCGAGGATTCGTGCCTCCTCCAGCCGGCCCAGCCGCTCCGGATCGGCGAGCAGGGCCGGCAGCAGATCCTGGCCCTCGTGGAAGAAGCCGGTGAGGAAGCCAAGGTGGTTGATGCCCTGATAGTCCGGGCGGGACTGCTCGGCCGGTACTCCCAGCAGCCGGGCCACCCGGGCCACCAGGGCCAGGGGGGTGTCGCAGATGCCGAACACCCGATCCCCCAGGTGGGCGCGCATCCCCGCGGTGATCATCCCGGCGGGGTTTGTGAAGTTGATCGTCCAGGCATCCGGGGCCAGGCGGCCGATGCGCGTGGCGATCCCGGTGGCGACGGGCAGGGTGCGAAGGGCGAAGGCCAGTCCGCCGGCGCCGATCGTCTCCTGGCCCAGCAGCCCGGCCTCGATCGCGATGCGTTCGTCGACGACCCGTCCGGCGGTGCCACCGACGCGGATGGCGTTGAAGATGACGCCGGCACCGCGCAGCGCCGTGTCAAGGTCCGAGGTGGTACGCACGGGTGGGGCGCCCGGGACCGCGGCAGCGATCGTGGTGCAGACCTGCGCGATCACCTTCAGGCGGTGCGGGTCGACGTCGTAGAGCACCACCGACGTCGGTCTCGCCTGCTGGTGAGCCCGGGTGAGCGCGCGATAGACCAGCGGAACCCGGAAGCCCCCACCGCCGAGGATGGTCAGTTGCATACCGGTCACAGTATCGCCGTGACGCTGACGGAGGGCGAGTGGCACACTCAGGGGCGATGGCTGCCACCGACCCGACCGGCCCCGAGGGTGGGGCCGACACCGCTGAGCAGGTTGATGCTGAGCGGGAGGGCGCTGCGCGGGTCGATGCTGAGCCGGCCGGCGCGGAGCTTGCCGTGGATGAACGGGCCGGCGGCGACGCCGAACCCGTGGTCGACGTGATGCTCTCCGGGATGGTCTTCTTCGACATCGTGTTCACCGGCTTCCCCCATCCACCCGCCCCCGGCACCGAGGTGTGGACCGGAGGTATGGGCTCCAGTCCCGGCGGCATCGCGAACCTGGCCGTGGCCACCGCCCGACTCGGTCTGCGCACCGCTCTGGCGGCCGCGTTCAGCGACGACCTGTACGGGGACTGGATGTGGCAGGTGCTCAGCGAGCAGGAACACATCGACCTGTCCGCGTCCCGGCGCCAGTCCGGCTGGCACACCCCGGTGACCGTGTCGTTGGCGGTCGAAGCCGACCGGGCGATGGTCACCCACGGCCATCCGCCGCCGCACTCGGTGACCGCTGCGCTGCACCGCCCGCCGAGCGCTGCGAGCGTGCTGGTGGACCTGGGCGATCCGGCCACCAGGGAACAGCACTGGTGGCGCCGCGCCGCCGCCGAGGGTGCGCTGGTGTTCGCCGACGCCGGCTGGGATCCGGAGCAGACGTGGGACCCCGCGGTGCTGCGCGCCCTGGAGGGGTGCCACGCCTTCATCCCCAACGCGGCGGAGGCGATGGGCTACACCCGCACCGACACCCCGGACCGGGCGCTGGCCGCATTGGCCGAACTGGTGCCCCTGGCCGTGGTGACCGATGGTGCCGCCGGGGTGGCCGCGATCGACCACTCCACGGGTGAACGCGAGCAGATCCCGGCACTGACGGTGGAGTTGACCGATGCCACCGGGGCAGGGGACGTCTTCGCCGCGTCATTGGTGGCGGGGACCCTGCGGGGCTGGCCGCTCCGCCAGCGCCTACGGTTCGCGGCCTTGTGTTCGGCGCTGGCGGTGCAACAGTTCGGTGGGTCCCTGGCCGCCCCGGGCTGGGGTGACCTGGCCGACTGGTGGCACCTGGTGCAGGCCCGGGCCAGCACCGGCGATCCCGTCGCCGAACGGACCCGCGCCGAACACGCCTTCATGGGGGACGCCCTCGCCGGCGCCGACACCCGGCGGGTGCGCCGGGCCGAGGCCACCATCGCCCGGTTCTCCGACGCC
Source organism: Pseudactinotalea sp. Z1739 (assembly GCF_049725055.1). Next base: position 100,710 of record NZ_JBMPQA010000010.1, read on the forward strand.
GATACGCCCGCGACGTGCCCGCAGCGCCCACCGGGCGGGTGAGGTCTCGGGCGTGAGCCCGGGACCGTGGGCACGATTTCCGGCCACCCCACCGAGTCTGGGAAGATACCGCTCATGACTACCTCCAGCCCCGCAGGTCCCCCGCCCGTGCCGACCGAGCCCATCCGCCCGGTCGCGCAGGTACCGGACAAACCGGGCGTGGACGGACTCGAGGATCGCTGGGCTCAATCGTGGGCGGCGCAGAACACCTACGCCTTCGACCGCAGCGCCACCCGCGAGCAGGTCTTCTCCATCGACACCCCACCGCCGACGGTGTCCGGGTCGCTGCACATCGGGCACTGCTTCTCCTACACCCACACCGACCTGGTGGCCCGCTACCAGCGCATGCGCGGCCGGGAGGTCTTCTACCCGATGGGGTGGGACGACAACGGCCTGCCCACCGAGCGCCGGGTGCAGAACTACTACGGCGTGCGCTGCGACCCGACCCTGCCCTACGAGGAGGACTTCACCCCTCCCGGTGATGGCTCCAAGACCATCAAGCCGGCCGACCAGGTGCCGGTCTCGCGTCGCAAGTTCGTGGAGTTGTGCCTGGAGTTGACCGCGCAGGACGAACAGGCCTACGAGCACCTGTGGCGACACCTGGGGCTGAGCGTGGACTGGTCGTACCAGTACCAGACCATCGATGCCCGCGCCCAGAAGGTCGCCCAGACGGCGTTCCTGCGCAACCTCGCCCGGGGGGAGGCCTACCAGGCGCAGGCGCCGGGATTGTGGGACACCACGTTCCAGACCGCAGTCGCGCAGGCCGAGTTGGAAGCCCGGGACTATCCCGGGCACATGCACAAGGTCGCGTTCCACTCCGACAACTCGGCCGGCGGCGAGCAGGTGGTGATCGAAACCACTCGCCCGGAGTTGCTGGTCTCCTGTGTGGCACTGATCGCTCATCCCGACGACGAGCGCTACGCCCCGCTGTTCGGCACCACGGTGCGCACGCCGCTGTTCGGGGTCCAGGTGCCGGTGCTGGCTCACCCGGGCGCGGAGATGGACAAGGGCTCCGGGATCGCGATGTGCTGCACCTTCGGTGACCTGACCGATGTGGGCTGGTGGCGCGACCTGCAGTTGCCGACCCGGTCGGTGATCGGGCGTAACGGCAGGCTGCAGGGCGATACGCCCGAGTGGGTCAGCGGGGCTGGCGCGGCGCTGTACGAATCCGCATTGGCGGGCAGGACCACCTTCTCCGCCCGGGCCGCCACGGTGGAAGCATTGCGGGACAGCGGTGACCTCCTCACCGAACCCGAAGCGGTGCAGCGCAAGGCCAACTTCTTCGAGAAGGGCGACCGGCCCCTGGAGATCGTCACCTCCCGGCAGTGGTACATCCGCAATGGCGGCCGCGATGAGCCCCTGCGCAGCGAGTTGACCGCGCGCGGGAAGGAACTGCAGTTCCACCCCGACTTCATGCGGGTGCGCTACCAGAACTGGGTCGATGGCCTCTCCGGTGACTGGTTGATCTCCCGGCAGCGTTTCTTCGGTGTGCCCTTCCCGGTGTGGTACCCGGTGGACACCGACGGCGAGGCCGACTTCACCGCCCCGATCCTCCCGGATGAGGCAGCGCTTCCGGTGGACCCCTCCGCACAGCCGGCCCCTGGTTACACCGAGAACCAGCGCGGGGTGCCCGGCGGGTTCGTCGGAGATCCGGACATCATGGACACCTGGGCGACCTCCTCCCTGACCCCGCAGATCACCGGCGGGTGGCTGGACGATGAGGACCTGTTCGCCCGGGTCTACCCGATGGACGTGCGCCCTCAGGGCCAGGACATCATCCGCACCTGGCTGTTCTCCACCCTGCTGCGCTCCCACCTCGAGCACGACCGGTTGCCCTGGAAGCACACCGCGATCTCGGGCTGGATCGTGGACCCGGACCGCAAGAAGATGTCGAAGTCCAAGGGCAACGTGGTCACCCCGATGGGTCTGCTGGAACAGCATGGGGCCGACGCGGTGCGTTACTGGGCAGCCTCGGCCCGGCTGGGCGCCGATGCCGCGTTCGACCCGCAACGGCCCACCCAGATGAAGATCGGGCGGCGCCTAGCCATCAAGATGCTGAATGCCTCGAAGTTCGCGCTGTCCTTCGCCGGGGATGAACCGGTGCGGTTGGACCCCGCCTCGGTGAGTGAGCCGCTGGACCGCTCGGTGCTGGCGAACCTGGCCCGGGTGGTCGAGCAGGCCACCGCGGCGATGGAGGCCTACGACCACACCCGCGCCCTGGAGGTGACGGAGAGCTTCTTCTGGACCTTCTGCGACGACTACCTGGAACTGGTGAAGGAACGCGCCTACGGCGGCGGGGACGCCCCGGCGGCCGCGGTGGCCTCGGCCAGGGCCACGCTGTATCTGGGCCTGGACGTGCTGCTGCGGTTGTTCGCCCCCGTGCTGCCGTTCGCCACCGAGGAGGTCTGGTCCTGGTGGCGGGAAGGCTCTGTGCACCGGGCGGCGTGGCCCTCCGCGGAGCCGCTGCGTGCCGCCGGCGGCGACGCCGACCTGGACCTGCTCGACGCCTCCGGGGCTGCGCTCAGCGCACTGCGTAAGGTCAAGTCGACCGCGAAGGTCTCCCAGCGCACCCCGTTCGGCGATGTCGAGTTGACCGCACCGGACCCGGCGTTGCTGGAGCAGGTGCGGGGCGATCTGCGGGCCGCGGGCGTGGTCGGGGGCGAGCTGACTTTCGCCGTCGGGGATGAAGTCGCGGTGCGCGGGGACCTGCAGATCGAGGACACCCCGACGCGCTGAGCCGTACCTGCCTGCCGCGCGGGGCCTCGACGCCCACCGCGGACCGTGCCAGTATGTGCGCTAGAGCGCACACATTGGGAGGCGCTGGTGGTTGATGTCGATGCGGTCTGGTCGGCGCTTGCGCATCCGGCCCGGCGCCACGTGATGCAGGTGCTCCGCGAGGGCCCGCAGCCCACAGGCGTGCTGCACGCCGCGCTCGAGGACCACGGGCAGTCGCCGAGCCGCTTCGCCACCCAACGACACTTGCGGGTGTTGCGCGAGGCTGATCTGGTCCTGGTGACCCAGCGTGGCCGGGAACGGATCAACGCACTCAACGGCTCCGCGCTGCACCGGGCCACCATCGGCTGGCTGCCCGGACCGGACCGGGCGATGGCCACCTCCTTGGACCGATTGCGATTCAGCGCCGAACGGATTGACCGAAGCCGACGAGAGGACCCTCCCATGACCGCTGTCAACAGCCTGCATGTGGTGCAGGCCATCACGATCGCCGCGCCAGCGCAGCGGGTCTGGTCGGCGCTGGTCGATGAACCCAGCCAGTGGTGGGGCAGCCCGTATCTGCTCATCGAGGACCCCAAGCCCCACTTGTCCATCGACGCCCGGCTCGGCGGACAGGTCCAGGAAGTGGCCGCCGACCACCAGGCCTCCTGGGGCACCATCTCCGAGCTCGAACCCGCTCACCTCCTGGCCTGGACCGGCGCGATGGGCATGGGCGGGGCGACCACCGGCAAGGTGGAGTACCGCCTGGCACGCGCGGGTGAGGGCACCCGCGTCACCGTGACCCATGACGCGATCGGCGCATTCGGTCAGGGCGCCATCGACAGCTATGACTACGGGTGGGCGGACTTGCAGGCACGGCTGGCGATGTGGATCCAGGACGGAACCGCGTTCGGCGTGGCTGGGTCGAACACCACTCCGGCCTTCACCTTCGAGCCGACAGCGCGGGGCTAGGCGCACCCGGGTTGAGCAAGCCCGCAGTTGCGGCGGATCTCAGGGTGCGGAACCGGGCGACGCCGCACCGGCGTAGGTGGAACAGGACGGGCAGCGGGTCAAACTGGTCGCGGAGCATCCGGACGTCTTCGCTGCGCTGCCCTCGCCGCCTGGCTCGCCACGGTTCCTCACTCCGGCTCGGGTACTGCGCAGACTCCGTCGACGCAAACCCCGGCCTCGGGAGCCCCGACATTGATCAGTCCGGAACGTGGGGCCGTGAGGTCTACGGCGGGCCGGGCAGCGGTGCCCGCGGTTGGCGAGGGGGCCTGATCGTCGCGGCGGGTTCCGGTCATGCCGGAGTTCCGGCACGCTCGGAGCGCACCTGCTCCAGCGCCTGGGTGAAGACCTCGGGCTTCTGGGCTCCCGAGATGCCGTAGCGCCCGTCGACGACGAAGAAGGGCACGCCTTGAATGCCGTAGGCGCGGGCCTGGGCGATGTCGGCGTCCACGGCCCCGGTATAGGTGCCCGCCTCCAGGGCCGCGAGCATCTCCTCACGGTCCAGTCCGACGTCGGCGCCGAGGTCCGCCAGTTCGTCGGCACGGCCCACGTGCCGGCCCTGCTCGAAGTAGGCGGCGAACAACCGCTCGACCAGATCCAGTTGCCTGCCGTGGGCCTTGGCGTAGTGCAACGCCTGGTGGGCCAGCAGCGTCTTGGTGTGCTGGACCGAGTCGAAGTCGTAGTCCAGGCCGACGTCGGCCGCGACGGCGGTGACCTGCCGGAGCATCTGCTCGACCTGGGTGACGTCCATACCCTTGTGCGAGGCGAGGAAGTCGGCCTCGCTGCCCTCGAAGTCCACCGGGGTATCGGGGGCGAGTTCGAAGGAGTGGTAGGTGATCTCGACGTCGTCGGCGCCGTCGAAGGCGGCCAGTCCCGCCTCGAACTTGCGCTTGCCGATGAAGCACCACGGGCAGGCGATGTCGGACCAGATGTTCACAGCGATCGGAGTACTCACACGTGAGGTAACCGCCTGCCGTCAGGTTCCATTCCCCCGGGTCGGCATGCCTCAGCCCGTCACGGCACGCAGGCGCGGGGCCAGGTCACGTTCGAACAACTCCAGGAATCGGCGTTGGTCGTGCCCCGGTGCGTGGAAGACGAGGTGGTTGAAGCCCATTCGGTGGTACTCCAGCACCTTGCTCGCCGCCTCGTCGGGGTCGGAGGCCACGATCCAGCGCTCGGCGATCTGCTCGATCGGCAGGGCGTCGGCTGCCCGCTCCATCTCGATCGGATCGTTGATTGAGTGCTTCTGTTCCGCACTCAGCGACAACGGTGACCAGAACCGGCAGTTCTCCAGCGCGGCGTCGTGATCGGTGTCGTAGGAGACCTTGATCTCGATCATCCGGTCGATACCCTCCGCGTCACGCTCCGCCTTGGCTGCCCCTTCGTCGACCGCCGGCAGCAACTTCTCCGTGTAGAGGTCGGCACCCTTGCCGGAGGTGCAGATGAACCCGTCCCCGGCCCGCCCCCCGTACCGGGCCACCATCGGCCCGCCCGCGGCGATGTAGACCGGCACGCCGCCCTCGGGGACGTCGTAGATGCTGGCGTCGTGGGTGGAGTAGTAGTCCCCCTTGAAACTCACTCGCTCACCGGTCCACAACTCGCGCATCAACCGGATCGCCTCGCGCAGCCGGGCAAAACGTTCCTTGAACTCGGGCCAGTGCTGGTCCCCGGGACCGTCCCACCCGGTGGCGATCTCGTTCAGCGCCTCGCCGGTACCCACTCCCAGGATCACCCGGCCCGGGTAGAGGCACCCCATCGTGGCGAATGCCTGGGCGATCACGGCAGGGTTATACCGGAACGTCGGGGTCATCACCGAGGTGCCGATCTGCACCGAGGAGGTCCGCTCCCCCACCGCGGCCATCCAGGCCAGCGAGGCCGGCGCGTGCCCACCCTCATGGCGCCAGGGCTGGAAGTGGTCGGAGACGAACACCGACTCCATGCCGTGTCCCTCGGCGGCGACGGCGATCTCCACCAACTCGCGCGGATCGAATTGTTCGGCAGAAGCCTTGTAACCGAGTTTCAGGGGCAGCATCACGGGGTCCTTCGGGTCGGGAGTGTGCGGGGTGCGGGTATCGCGTCGGTCAGGGCCGCGCGCCGGCGATGTCCTCGTGGTGGCGGATCACCTCGGCCACGATGAAATTGAGGAACTTCTCGGCGAACACCGGGTCCAGCCCGGCATCCTCGGCGAGCGCGCGCAAGCGGGCGATCTGGCGTTCCTCCCGCGCCGGATCCGAGGGCGGCAGTCCCAGTTCGGCCTTGAGCCGGCCCACGCTCTGGGTGCACTTGAACCGTTCGGCGAGCAGGTGCACCAGTGCGGCGTCGATGTTGTCGATGCTGCCCCGCAGGCTGAGGAGTTCGGAAGGAATGCCGGCTCCGCCGTCAGGTGAGGAACTCATCGTCTCATCGTATGCGCACCGACCCCCTCGGTCGCACCGGCGGACATGGCAGAGTCAGGTGTCATGACGGCGATGACGATCCACACCCACCGCACCGCGACCAGCAATCCGGCCGAGCGCGGCCGGGAGTACGGAAGCACATGGTCGAGGCAGATCCGCGCTGCGGTGGGCGAGTACCAGCAGCACTTCAGGACCGTCGGTATCGATGCCGACACGGTCCGCCGGGTCAGTGAGTCGGCGGGTGAGGGTATCCGGGCCGGCATGCCGGATCTGTCGGAGGAGATCGAGCAGATCGCCACCGGTGCCGACCTGCCGGCCTGGCAGGTCATGATGCTCAACGCGCGCACCGAGATCCTGGCCCTGGCCCCACCTGCGCAGGAGTGCTCGGCCGCCGTGTTCTGGCCCAGCGGCGGTATCCCGCACACCATGCAGACATGGGACTGGCGGCCGGGTCTGGCGACGGAGTCGTTGGTGTCGGCCTTTCCCACCGCCGAGGCGAGATCCCAGGTGGTGACCTTCGCCGAGTTCGGGCAGGTCGGCAAGATCGGAGTGAACAGTCACGGCCTGGGACTACATTTCAACATCCTGCGCCACCGCAGCGACGGGTCCCGGAGCGGGACCCCGGTGCACGTGGCGGCACGGCACATCCTGGAGGTCGCGACAACCGTCTCCGAGGCCATCGAGGTAGCCCGCTCGCTCACCTTCGGCGCCTCCAGCGTGTTCACCATCGCGTCCCGCAGCGGGCACCTGCGGGCGGCCTGTGTGGAGGCGACACCGGTGGGAGTCGGGGTCGTCGAGGGAGTCGAAGGGGCGGCGTTGAACCACACCAACCACTTCCTGGACCCCGAGTTGGCGTCCGGAGCGCAGCCCGCCGCACCCGGGAGCACCTCCGGGCGCCGGCTGGAGTACCTGGACGGGCAGTCGCAAGCACTCTCGATCACCGATCCGTTACAGCGGATCGCGGCACTGCACCGCGCGCCGGAGGTGGCCATCTGTGTGCGCCGCAGCCCGGGGGTGCCCGCACATGAGGACAGCGTCACCAAGGCGACGATCGCCCTGGATCTGGTCACCCCAGCCCTGGGTATCCACAGCGGGGGCCCCCGAGACGTTCAGCCCGACACCTGGCACACCATCACCGTGTGAGGCCACTGTGGGCCCCGGCGCCATCCCGCGAGCCGCTGGTCGCCCCGGCGTCCCGGCTCATCGTGTAGGTCGACTGGCCAGGTGTGGAGTCATCGTCCCAACGCAACAGGGCTGCGACGTCATCAGGCACGTCCAGGGCGGCCTCATCCACCAGGGTGATCCCGGCATCGGTGGCCGCGACCAGTCGGCCCAGGGCCGCCGAGGCGCTGACTTGCTGGGGCTGGTCCGCGCCGAGTCCGCGAACCTCCTCCTCGCTCATCCCGGCCTGGACCGCCTCGGACCCGATCCACGCCGTGGTGGTGCGCAGCGCCGAATCAGCGTGCAGCACCGTCTCGGCCAGCAGAACCTCCTCGACCTGGCCTCGGCGCAGCGCATCGAGCACGTCGTCCACACCGGCCACGGCGGCACCGTCCCGGCCTGCCTGTTCCTTGAAGCGCTCCAGGACCTGCTCCCGGCGCCGCATCCGGTACTGGTGGAAGACTCCGGCGATCTCCTCGGTGAATGCGCCCTCGTGCACCCCGTCTGCTCTGGAACCGGATTCGAGCACGTGCGTGATTCCGGTGACCTGTTCGGTGGCGGCCTCACGCAGGAGCGCCACCATCCGGAGCTCACCGGTCAGCAGCACCAGTTCGGGCTGTTCGCTGCGCACGTAGCGCTCGATCTCCTCCGCGATCTGCGTGGCATTGCGCTCGAAGGAGTCCTCCGCGCGGGAGTGGATGCGGCGGTGTGCCAGGCCGCCTTCGCGGTTCTTGGTCAACTCGTCCTGGTCCCCGGTAACGGTGCGCTCGGCGGAGCGGTCCGCAGCCGTGGAGGTGTCCAGCGTGCTCAGGTCGGCACCGGAGCGGTCCACCTCCACCAAGACCGCCCGCACGGTGTCATCGGCCTGCCACGCCAGCGAGAGCACATCCACACCGCGGCCCAGTACCGCTGAGTCCGTTGCGGGCGGCTCGGAGAGCAGGCGGTCGATCTGCACGCCCTCGGCGGTGGCGACCAGGATGCGCCCATGGGTCCCGGAGGCGCCGGTGTTCTCCCGGACTCGCTCGGCCAGGACCTCCAGCAACTCCTCGCTCGCACCCTGCTCGGACAACTGCGAGGACAGCGAGCGCCAGCGGGCGTCCATCTCCTCCTGCGCCTTCGGTCCGGTGCGGGTGGCGTCGAACACCACGGTCACCACGGCGGTATCGGTGGGCAGCTCCGGAAGTTGCAGTCGCATCGGTAACCTCCTGCGTATCGGGATAGGTCCGATGCCAGTCAAACAACGCCTGCGCCGGCTCGCGACTCGAGAGGCCGCCGGTCTTCGATCAGCGCAGGTGGTCGCGCCAGTCCGGCGGTACGCACCGCGCGGACCGGGGGCGGGCTGCTCCGGTGGACGCCGATAGCCCGCACTGGGCGCACCGGTCCGCCGAGCGCGACTGAGCCGCGAGTAGGGCCTACGGTCAGGCGCTCTTCTCGCGCGGTTCTTCCTTGGTGTCCCGGTCCCGCGGGACAAGGGTCGGGTTGACGTTCTCCAGCACCACCTCACGGGTGATCACCACCCGGGCGATGTCCTCCCGGGAGGGGATGTCGAACATCACCGGCTGGAGCACCTCCTCCATGATCGAGCGCAGCGCCCGAGCACCGGTGCCACGCAACTCGGCCTGTTCGGCCACCGCCTCGATGGCGTCGTCGGTGAACTCCAGTTCCACGCCGTCGAGTTCGAAGATTCGCTTGTACTGCTTCACCAGGGCGTTGCGCGGTTCGGTGATGATCTGCTTCAGCGCCGCCACGTCGAGCGGGCTCACGGTGGCCACCACTGGCAGGCGCCCGATGAACTCCGGGATCAGCCCGTACTTGAGCAGGTCCTCGGGCATGACGTCCTCGATCATCCCCATGGTGTCGGCGCTCTTGAGCGGAGAGCCGAAACCGATCCCGCGCTTACCCGCCCGGGTGGAGATGATGTCGTCCAGTCCGGCGAAGGCCCCGGCCACGATGAACAGCACGTTGGTGGTGTCGATGGTCAGGAACTCCTGGTGCGGGTGCTTGCGACCACCCTGCGGCGGCACCGAAGCCTGGGTGCCCTCCAGGATCTTCAACAGCGCCTGTTGCACACCCTCACCGGAGACGTCGCGGGTGATGGAGGGGTTCTCGGATTTGCGGGCGATCTTGTCGATCTCGTCGATGTAGATGATCCCGGTCTCGGCCTTCTTCACATCGAAGTCGGCGGCCTGGATCAGTTTGAGAAGGATGTTCTCCACGTCCTCGCCCACGTACCCGGCCTCGGTGAGGGCGGTGGCGTCGGCGATCGCGAACGGCACGTTCAGCATCTTCGCCAGCGTGCGGGCCAGTTCGGTCTTACCGCACCCGGTGGGACCGACCATGAGGATGTTGGACTTGCTCAACTCCACACCGTCGTCGTCGGCGCCGCCGGGGGCCTCACCGGATTGGACGCGCTTGTAGTGGTTGTACACCGCCACCGCCAGTGCCTTCTTGGCACTGTCCTGGCCCACGATATACTCCTCCAGGAAGGTGTAGATCTCCTTGGGCTTGGGCAGGTCCACCAGGCCGAGTTCACCGGCTTCGGCCAGTTCCTCCTCGATGATCTCGTTGCACAACTCGATGCACTCATCGCAGATGTAGACACCGGGGCCGGCGATCAGTTTGACCACCTGCTTCTGGCTCTTCCCGCAGAAGGAACACTTGAGCAGGTCAGCGCCCTCTCCGACTCGTGCCATGGGTGCCACCTTCCTGACGTGGAGTTTGGGTCCGCACCAACGGGTGCTGCGGATCGTGCTCTCGATCAATTCTAAGCCGCCCCTCCCACATCGCGCTGTGTTCACGAGGTGGGAAGCGCCTCTTGCACTCTACGGCGCGGTCGGGATGGGCGGGCGCAGGCTCAGCGCGTGTCTGGTGCGTCCATGGCCCCGCCGACTCCGCGGGCCGGCGCCCGGCACGGCAGCGGACGAGGACGCGGGGCGCCGATGCGGAGCGCCCCGCCGGCGGTAGTCGCGGGCGGGGCGCTCGGCGGTCGGACGGGACCGGAGGGAGGCGGTGGGAACAGACCCGGTCAGGCGTCGTCTCCGGGGCCCAGTTCCGGCAACGGGGCCTTGCGGCTCTCCAGCACCTGGTCGACCAGACCGTAATCCAGCGCCTCGGCGGCGGAGAGGATCTTGTCCCGCTCGATGTCCTGGGTGATCTGTTCCTGGGGCGTGCTGGAGTGCTTGGCCAGGGTGGCCTCGAGCCACTCGCGCATACGCAGCATCTCGTTCGCGTGGATCTCGATGTCGGAAGCCTGGGCGTAGCCGCCCTCCATCGCAGGCTGGTGGATGAGCACGCGGGCGTTCGGCAACGCCAGCCGCTTACCCGGCGTCCCGGCCGCCAGCAGCACCGCGGCGGCGGAGGCGGCCTGGCCCAGCACCACCGTCTGCACCTGCGGCTTGATGTACTGCATGGTGTCGTAGATCGCCGTCATCGCGGTGAAGGAACCACCGGGTGAGTTGATGTAGATGATGATGTCGCTGTCCGGGTCCTGGGCCTCCAGGACCAGCAACTGGGCCATCACGTCGTCGGCCGAGGCGTCATCGACCTGCACCCCGAGGAAGATGATTCGATCCTCGAACAGTTTGGTGTAGGGGTCCTGGCGCTTGAAGCCGTAGGCGGTGCGCTCCTCGAACTGGGGCAGCACATAGCGGGAAGAGGGGCTGGCGGCCCGGCCACCGAAGCCCTGGATGTGGGGGATGTTCACGTGTGCATCTCCTGGTCTTGGGTGGACTGATCAGTTGCCGACGGACTTGGCGGAGGAGACCACCTCGTCGATGAAGCCGTACTCCAGGGCCTCTGCGGCGGTGAACCAGCGGTCCCGGTCGGAGTCGCGGTTGATCTGCTCAACGCTCTTGCCGGTCTGCTCGGCGATCAACTCCGCCATGACCTTCTTCATGTGCAGGATCAATTCGGCGTGGATCTTGATGTCGGTGGCCGTGCCACCGATCCCACCGGAGGGCTGGTGCATCATCACCCGTGCGTGCGGGGTGGCGAACCGCTTCCCCGGAGTTCCCGAGGACAGCAGGAACTGACCCATCGAGGCCGCCATACCCATGGCCACGGTGGCCACGTCGGGCTTGATGAACTGCATGGTGTCGTAGATGGCCATGCCGGCGGTGATCGAACCACCGGGTGAGTTGATGTACAGCCAGATGTCCTTGTCCGGGTCCTCTGCGGCGAGCAGCATCATCTGCGCAGAGATCTGGTTGGCGTTGTCATCACGCACGTCCGAACCGAGCCAGATGATGCGCTCGGACATGAGACGGCTGTAGATGTGGTCACCAAGGGCGAAGTTCTTGGAATCGGCCGAGGCAGCCTTGGGCATCTCGCTCACGTACCTTCTCCTGATCGTCGACGGGCTGGAAAACTCCTGCTGTTGACACTAACGCCGCCGCCGGCAAAGCCATGCCGGCGGCGGGTCGGTTTCGCTGTCGGCGCAGCAGCCGACGAGCGGATCAGTCCTTGCTCGGTTCGGCTTCCTCGGCCTGGTCCCCGGCGTCGGTGCCCTCGACCGCCTCGGCGGCCGCGTCGTCGTCGCCCTCGTCCAGGTCCACGTCCACCAACTCGGTGGCCGGGCCTGCGGCGGCCTGGACAGCCGCGGCTTGCGCCTCGGCCTCCATCTGGGCGTCCTCCTCATCGGAACCGATGTAGTCGGTCAGGTCCACCTCGGCCCCGGTGGAGTCCACCACCTTGACCTGCCGCAGCGCGGTGGCGACCGACTTGTTCCGGGTGACCTCGGCGATGAAGGAAGGCATCTGCCCGTTCTCGGAGGCGTTCTTGATGAGTTCGTTGGGATCCATCTGGTACTGACGGGCGGTGTTCAGCATGAACTCCAGCACCTCGTTCTGACCGATCTTGACGTCGACCTGCTCAGCCAGGACATCCAGCAGCAACTGCCGGCGCAGCCCCTCGGTGGTCTCCACCCGCACTTCCTCGCCGTGCTCGGTGTCGTCCTCGCGACCCTCGGCGGCCAGGTGTCGGGTGACCTCGTCCTCCACCACACCGGTGGGGATCGGGAAGTCGGCGGCCTCCTGCAGGTGCTCGATCAGTTTGTCGCGGGCCTGGATCGCCTGCTCGTTGCGCTTGGCGTCGGCGGCCTGGGTGCGCAGCGACTCCTTGAGCTCCTCGACGGTGTCGTGCTCGGAAGCCATCTGGGCGAAGTCGTCATCGACCTCGGGCAGTTCCTGCTCCTTGATCACGCTGGCGGTCACGGTGACCTCGGCGTCCTCACCGGCATGGTCCCCGCCCACCAGGGCGGAGGAGAACGTGGTGGTCTCCCCGGCGGAAAGCCCGGTCAGCGCCTCGTCGAGTCCCTCGAGCATGTTGCCGGCGCCGATCTGGTAGGAGACACCGGAGACCGAATCGATCTCCTCCTCCTCGATGGTGGCGGTCAGGTCCAGCGTGACGAAGTCCCCGTCCGCAGCCGGCCGCTCCACACCGACCAGAGTGGCGTACCGCTCGCGCAGGGTCGTCAGTTCGGTCTCCACGTCCTCCTCGGTGACCTCCACGCCGTCGACGGTGAGGGTGATCTCGGACAGGTCCGGCAGGGTGATCTCCGGGCGCACATCCACTTCGGCGGTGAAGACCAGGTCCTCGGACTCAGCGACCCCCGGCAGTCCGGTGACCTCGACGGAGGGCTGGCCGATCGGCTTGATCCCGGCCTCCACCACCGCGTCGCGGTAGAGCCCCGGCAGCGCCTCGTTCACCGCCTGCTCCATCACCACAGCCTTACCGACGCGCTGGTCGATGATGCGCGGGGGCACCTTGCCCTTGCGGAAGCCGGGGATGCTGACCTGCTGGGCGACCTCCTTGTACGCCCGGTCCAGGCTGGGTTGCAGGTCGGTGAGCGGGACCTCCACGGTCAGCTTCACGCGGGTCTGGTCGAGGTTCTCGACTGCGCTCTTCACTTTGATTGGCTCCATGTCTCACTTGGGGTCTTCAGGGCCGGCGTCGGTGGCCTGCACCCGCCGTGGGCCCGCTCTCGGTCCTGACGCCACCCATGTCAAGACAGCGGACGGCACAGAAACCTGGGCATGGCAGGGCTCACCGACACGCGCAGCGGATCCATCCTACCCGCCCACTACCAGTGCCCGCGTGGCCGGGTAGCACGTCTCACAGCAGGCCCGTGCCCCTTCAACTCGGCCGGGTGACGATTTGGCCCGCGCGAGGCGCTGATGCAAGGCTGCCGAGCGTGCCCACCGACGTCCGCCGCGCCCGGGTCGCGGTCACCATCGCCTTCGCCACCAACGGCGCACTCCCGGCGACGCTGCTGGCCCGGTACGCCGAGGTCAAGGATCTGCTCGCCCTCTCCGATGCCACCTTCGGGCTGCTCGTGGCCGGATACGCCGTCGGCGCCGCGGCGGCATTGAACCTGCCCGGGATCGTGCTGCGCCGGATCGGCACGCGGGCCACCACGACCGCCGGCACCGCCTGGGTCGCCGTCTGCGTGTTCCTGGCCACCCTCGGGGTGAGTGCGGGCAACGTCTGGCTGGTGCTGGCCGGGCTGGCCCTGGCCGGGTGGGCGGATGCCATCGTGGACGTGGCCCAGAACGCCCAGGGTCTGGCCGTGCAGGCCGCTCGGGGCTCCTCGGTGCTGAACTCGATGCACGCCGGGTGGAGCGTGGGTGCGGCAGCCGGCGGCGTGGTCGGCACCCTCGCGGCCACCGCAGCGGTGCCGTTGCCGATTCACCTTGGTGGCTGGGGGCTGGCCTGCGTGGCCGCGATGACGGTGGCCGGCCGGGCGTTCCTCCCGGATCGCAGCACCGCAGTCGCTGACGGCACCGGTAGAGGCGAAGGATCAGGTGACGCACCGATGCGGGCCTCGCGGCGTCCGAACTGGTTCTCGCTCCGGCTGCTGTTGCCCCTGGGGCTGCTGGCACTGGCCGGGATGTCGGTGGAGGACGTGGGCAACAACTGGTCCGCCGTGCTCCTGGCCACCGAACGAGGAGTGGCGCTTGGTTCCGCCGGGATCGGGCTGAGCGCGCTGCTCATCGCCCAGTTCATCGGACGGATGCTCGGAGACCGGTTCGTGGACCGGGTCGGGGAGCACACCGCGCTGATGACCAGCCTGATCGGCATGATCGCCGGCCTGCTGCTGGTGGCCTGGGTGCCGTCGGCAACCCTGACGGTCGCCGGGCTGGCACTGGCCGGGTTGAGCAGCGCCATCACCATCCCGTTGGCTTTCGCCCGCGCCGATCAGGTTCCGGGTCTTCGCCCGCATAGCGGGGTGACCTGGATCGCCCTGTCCATTCGCGTGACCGCGATCGGTCTGAGCCCGGCGATCGGCGCGATGAGCTCGGCCAGTTCGCTCCCCCTGGCTATCACCGTCGTGACGGCCGCCTCGGTGCTGGCGCTGGTGGCGCAGACATCCCGCAGACCCCGGCCGTAGGGCCTTGTTCGCCCGCCAGGGCGCTGCCGGTCGGTGACGCCGTTCCTCACCAGAGGTCCCCACACGGCCCGTGGGCGCTCCGGCGAATCGGGTGGGTAGGGTTGAGCGCTGGGCCGGGCCTCGTCCCGGTGCGCCCCGCCCCGCCCGGCCCGTGTCCGGCGATCCGCCCAGGACGTCGGGCATCCCCCACGAGCACGGAGTTGTCATGACCTCATCCTCTGCTCCGCCGCGTCCACCGCGGCGCACCCCGATGCAGCGGCGTCAGGCCCGTACGGAGGACGTCACCTCCGTGCTCGGGGCGCTTCGGAACCCGCGGAGGTTGCGCACCGAGGTGCTGGCCGGGCTGGTGGTGGCCCTGGCACTGATTCCGGAGGCGATCAGTTTCTCCATCATCGCCGGGGTGGACCCGCGGGTGGGGCTGTTCGCCTCCTTCACGATGGCGGTCTCGATCGCCTTCGTGGGGGGCCGCCCGGCGATGATCTCGGCGGCCACCGGCGCGATCGCGCTGGTGATCGCCCCGGTGATGCGCGAGCACGGGATGGACTACCTGATCGCCACGGTGATCCTGGCCGGGATCATCCAGGTGCTCTTCGGTGTGCTCGGGGTGGCCCGGTTGATGCGGTTCATCCCGCGCAGCGTGATGGTCGGGTTCGTCAACGCCCTGGCGATCCTGATCTTCCTCGCCCAGGTGCCCTACCTGACCGGGGTCTCCTGGATGGTGTACCTGATGGTCGCCGTCGGCATCGGAATCCTGGTGTTCCTGCCCAAACTCACCACCGTGGTGCCCGCCCCGTTGGTGGCGATCGTGGTGCTCACGGCGGTGACGCTGGCGTTCTCCCTGCGGGTGCCCGATGTGGCCGACGAGGGGGAACTGCCCGACTCCTTGCCGACGCTGTTCCTGCCCGATGTGCCTATGACGCTGGAGACGTTGCGGATCATCGCCCCGTTCGCCATCGGGATGGCCCTGGTGGGGCTGATGGAGTCGCTGATGACGGCCAAACTGGTCGACGACATCACCGACACCCACTCCAACAAGACCCGCGAGTCCTGGGGGCAGGGCGTGGCGAACATCATCACCGGCTTCTTCGGCGGCATGGGCGGGTGCGCGATGATCGGCCAGACCATGATCAACGTCAAGGAATCCCGCGCCCGCACCCGCATCTCCACGTTCCTTGCCGGGGTCTTCCTGCTCATCCTGGTGGTGGGCTTCGGCGACGTCATCGGCCGGATCCCGATGGCGGCCCTGGTCGCGGTGATGATCATGGTCTCGGTAGGAACCTTCGATTGGCACTCGGTGCGACTGCGCACGCTGCGCCGGATGCCCAAGAGCGAGACCGCGGTCATGGTCACCACCGTGGTGATCACGGTGGCCACCGGGAACCTCGCCTACGGGGTGCTCGCCGGTGTCGTGGTCGCAGCCGTCATGTTCGTCAACCGGGTTGCCCACCTGACCCACGTGGTCGAACTGGACCGCCCGGATGAGAACACCCGCGTGTACGGCGTGGTCGGTGAATTGCTGTGGGCCTCCTCCAACGACCTGATCTACCAGTTCGACTACACCGGGGACCCCGCGAACGTCGTCATCGACCTGTCCAGATCCCACATCTGGGACGCCTCGACCGTCGCGACCCTGGATGCCATCACGCAGAAGTACCGGGACAAGGGCAAGAGTGTGACCATCACCGGCCTGAACGAAGCCAGTGCCGCGCGCCATACCCGCCTGGCGGGATACCTGAACGGACAGGCTTGAGCTCAGCGGAGACGGCGTAGCAGGTGAACGACGACGTCGTCGCCCAGGCTCTTGCCGAGCCGCTTACGCATCGCGGCACTGAGTGAGAGCATGTGCCCGCCACGACCGGTGACCATCAGTCCGACGTCGGGCATCGGGATCTCGTCCACGGTGGCGTCTACCCGCACGCTCTTCCTGGTCCCGAAGAACCCGGCTGAGCCCGGCATCTCGACGCATGACCAGATTTCTCCTTTGACGTCGACGCCGATCGGAGCGGTGAAGGTGTGGTCGAGGTTCTGCGGGAAGTCGGTCATTGCGCCCTTTTCGTGAGGTGATGGGTTCGCGCGGATGGTGAGTCCTGCGACGGTGGTTCAGGCTGTGCTGCCGTCCAGGCGTGCCTGCAGGATCGGCACTCCTGGCCCGTGGAGCTGGTCGAGGTACGGTGCGCGGCCGGCCATGCTCATCACCAAGGCGAGGGTAGAACCGGTGACCAGCGGCCCGGAGCCAGTGGCGAACGGCCCATCGTCTGCCCGCAGGTGCAGACCGGCCGCCCGCGTGTGGCTGGCGACGGCGAAGTCCCGTCGGGCGAAGAAGTCGGCCACGGGCGTCAGCGCCTCGATGCTGGGCTTCCTGGGCAGCCCCAACGGCCAGCGGACGTCCTGGCCGTGCACGACGACCTCACCGAGATAGGCCGCGGTGTGGCCGGACGGTGCCGTGGTGCTACCGATCACAGCACGGAACCGGTCGAGCGTTGCGGCGGGAGTGTCGCCGCGGTACTCGGCGAGCCGCCGCTGGTTGTGGACGTCGGGACGGAAACGTGCGCCACACATGCTCCGTAGCCACTGCCACTGATTCAGGCTGGCGGCCGCCGTGAGGTGCGCGACAACCTGCTCGACGTCCCACTGCCCGCACAACGTGTCGTGTCGCCACTGGTCCGCACTGAGGGTCGACAGGTCCTCCGCCAGCGCGGACCGCTCGGCCCGCATCAGCGCCCACAGCCCGTCGTCCCCTCTGCCCATGGTGTTCGCTCCCCTCGTCACCGGTGCGACGCCGCGCCTGCCCCCGGCGTTCCCGGGGCGGTTCCGGCGAGTGGGGATGCTCCGCTTCCCGTGAGGCACTCCCGATCCACGCGGCGCCCGGAGACTGCGAGCAGCAGATCGATGGCGTCGGCCACCACGTCCTCGCCACGGCCCCAGACCGCCCCGGTTCTCCGGTCGATCAGTCGCAGGCCCGCAGCGCGCTCGCGCCCACCACCGAAGGAGACGGGGGTGCGCAGTTGGTATTCCAGAGCCCGCGCGATCGCAGCCTCCGGATACCACCCAATGATGCCCAGCGGCCGGCGGATGTCCTCGCCGTGCACGATGGCCTCGACCAGTCGGGTTGCGAGGCGCGCCGGTGGCGTCCGCGTCAGGTCAGCGGCCTGCTTGAGCGCCTCCACCGTGTCCCGCGGGTCCTGTCGCTTGTGCCGGACGATGCCGTTCGCGTTCGCGAGGTCGAAGTCCATTCGGGCCATCAGCAGGTCGCGGACGAAGGCCACGCGCCCGGTGCGCGCGGTATCCACGAGGTGCGCCAGGACGTCGTGGACATCCCAACCCGGACAGAGGGAGGAGACTCGCCACTGGTCGTCGCCAAGCCCGGAGACATCCCTCACGAGCCGCCGCCGCTCGGCGTGCACGGTCCGCCAAGTCTCTCCTGCCAATGCCCCCATGCTGGCTCCTCCTCGGGTGTGGGTGCCACCTACCGGTGTCACTACGGATAGCAAAGTGCACGCTACAGGATCAGTAGTATCATGTGTCAATGGCATCCCGACGGTCATACGGCTCGTACAACGACGGCTGCGCCGCCGCCCACGCACTCGACCTCATCGGCGAACGGTGGACGATGATCGTCGTTCGGGAACTCCTGCTGGGGCCCAAGCGCTTCTCCGACATCCAGCGAGACGTCATCGGTATCGGGCCCACCGTCCTGACCCAGCGCCTGCATGACCTGGAGGCCGGCGGCATGGTGCAACGACGCCGCTGGCCCGGACCAGGGCGCATCGACGTCTACGAACTGACCGAATGGGGCTACCGACTGGAAGCCGTCAACACGGCTCTGTCCCGGTGGGCCGTGACATCGCCCGCACTGCCCCGCGAGGCGGATATGAGCCCCGACACCGTGATCCTCGCGATGCGCGCCCACGCGCGGCCGGCCTCCAGGGGCCGAGGTGAGCGATGTGTCGCGTTGGTGCTCACCGACTCCAGGCGGCCGGACGCCCAACCGGTCACCTACGTGGCGCGGATGACCGCGCGAGCCACGACCATCGAGCGGTCGCCGGACCCGCAACGGACCGATGCGCAGGCCTCAGCCACCACCCGGGACTGGAGCGCGTGCGTGATCGGGGGTGTCCCACTCGAGGAACTGCCGGATGTGCGCGTGTCCGGCGACGAGGGCGCGGTGCGCGAGCTGATCGTCGCGACATCGCTCAGCGGTGCTTCGGCCTCACCTCTCGATGTGAAGGGCTGAGACCTGTCCTGCTGGTCGGGATGACAGGATTTGAACCTGCGACCTTCCGCTCCCAAAGCGGACGCGCTACCAACCTGCGCCACATCCCGAGGCAACCACACGGCGCCAATCAGGGATTCTATCCCTGCCAACCCCCTACCCGGCACCACTGAAGGTGGCTGCTCGATCGGCCGCGCGAAGGATGTAGAATTGCTGCCGCACGCGGGTGTAGCTCAATGGTAGAGCCTCTGCCTTCCAAGCAGATGGTGCGAGTTCGATTCTCGTCACCCGCTCCATGAGGTCGGAGCAGGCCGTGCCCACATCGACGTGGGCCGGGCCCCGATGGTCTCCGACGCGGTGCGCGTGGGGCGCGCCGGCTGCGGGCACGCTGCTGCTGCCGCAGGGATGGCGCAGCCCCACGTGCAAGCCCCGGGAGGTAGGGACGACTCAGGGCCGCCACCCGCTGGGGTGACGGCCCTGGAATCCGTGCGGCGGCCGACTCAGTCGTCGGTATCGACCAGGCCACGCTCGACGGCGCGGGCCAGGCGCCGCGGCACCTTGACCTCACGCCCGCCGGCGCGGACGGGTACGAGGTCCGCGGCCTTGGTCTTCCACTGCGAGCGGCGCGAGCGGGTGTTGCTGCGCGAGAGCTTGCGCTTGGGAACTGCCATGAGCCCTACCTCCCCTTCCGTCGAGAGTTGTCTGTGTGATGGTCGCCCCGGCCACGAAGGGCCGACGGCGTGGGTCACCGAGCGGGGACGCCTACTTGCCCTCGGGCTTGGCGTAGCGGCGGCGGAACTTCTCCACCCGGCCCGCGGTGTCCATGATCTTCTGCTTGCCCGTGTAGAACGGGTGCGAAGCGGCGGAGATGTCGACGTCGACCACCGGATAGGTGTTGCCGTCCTCCCACTCCACGGTGTTCTCCGAGGTGATGGTGGACTTCGTCAGGATCGAGAAGTCGGCGGAGATGTCGCGGAACACCACCTGGTGGTACTCCGGGTGAATGTCCTTCTTCATGTCTGCTTCCTACGTAGTTCGACGGCGCGGGCTCTGGTTGCCAGCGGGCTGGTGGCTCCGGACAAGGCCCAGACAACGAGTCAGGCGCGTGCGCTGGTCCGTTCGGACCGGATTGCACGCCGCAGCAAGGATTGCCAGTCACGCTGCGCCCGGGACATCATACCCACATCCCGACCCCGACAGCGATGCGTCGCCGATGTGGCACCGCGCACACCCGGACCGCCGCCCCCGTACCCTGCCGGCCCGTGCACGCGACGTCCGGTCGGCTCCTCACCCATTCTCCCGGGTGTCCGCGCGGCTGCGCACCCGATAGGCCGCCAAGACCGCCACGGCGGTAGCGGCGTCGTCGACCGTCACCACGAACTGGCGCCCGTTGCGGCGGGTGACCTGGATGGCTTCTCCGGTGCGCAGCACCACTCCGAACCGTCCCGGCACGAACCGCAGACCCACTCCCCCGAACTCCCCGGCCGGATTGACATCCACCACACCGACGGAGTCGATGTCCGCCAGCGGCACCCGCAACCGGGGCAATCCCACCAGCGAGGTCACGGTGAGCCCATCCCGGCCCGCGCGGACCCGGAATGCCCCGGTTACGGCGGCGGCCACCATCAGGATCGCCAGCGTGCCGGTGAGGATCCACGGCATCGTCGGGTCGGTGGGGATCAACCAGGCCGCGATGGTGCCCAGCAGCAGCGCGACCAGGCTGACCGCGAGGATGCCCATGCCCGACCCGCCCAAGGTCGTGACGCGTAGCCAGGCCACGTCCTCCCCCTCAGCAAGATCGAGGGGTTCGGAGGAGCGTTCCGGCTTGGTGACCGCAGGCATGTGCGGTTGGGCGAACCAGCCACCGGCCCCGGCGGCCAGTCCCACCAGCGAACTGATCAGCACCGCCGGGGTGATCGTGGCGACCTGTGTCGCATCGTCCAGGCCCCGCTGGACCATCAGCGACCAGGTGCTCAGCACCGTGAGCATCGCCGACAGTCCGACTGCGGTGGCGCCCAGGAACCGGTAGGTCACGCCCTGATCACCCAGTTTGAGGCCCGGCAGGGCGCTCAGGCCCATGAGCGCGGGCACACCGAAGCCGGTCAGCACGGTCACCGCAATCACGGTCCATAGCGGAGCGAACCCATCGGGCGCGCCGGCGGCGTCCCAATGGATGGCCACCGGGTTCGGTAGTGCGGGGGCAATGGCCACCTGGACGATGACGGCCGCGGTCGTCAGCATCGCCGGGATCAGGATGGTGACGAGGCCGAACCTGCTGACCGTGCCGTTGCTGGTGGGTTCAGCGGTCATCGGAGAGCTCCTTCACGATCGAGGCAAGTGTTTCGGTGGACAAACCCAGGGCCCGGGCCCGTTCGACGAGGTCGAGAACGTCGCGATGGATCTGGGCCAGGTGGCCCGCGGCTTCTGTCAGCACTGCGCCCCTGCCACGGCGCATCGTCACCAGACCCTCATCGCGCAGGTCCTGGTAGGCCTTCAGCACGGTGTGCAGGTTGACATCCAGTGCGGCGGCCACCTCCCTGGCCGAGGGCAGCCGTTCGCCGGGCCGGATCCGGCCTGCGGCCGCGCCGGCCCGTACCGAGGCCGCCACCTGCTCGAACAGGGGCGTCTCGCTCGACTGGTCGACCCGGATCAACATCTGACTGTTATATAAGAACTGTAACAGTTGGAGCAAGGTGGTCAAGGAATAAACCCGTGCCCTCCTTGGCTGTAGCGGGTGGCAGCCGTCGCCCGGGATGAGTTGCGGCTCGCGTTCGCAGGAACTGCGGCTCGCGTTCGTGATTCGAGACGATCCGGGCTGGCGACGACATCGGGCGCCGAGCATGGCAGGCTGGCAGCGGAATCTCGTCCGGGCGCAGAACGGTGCCCGCCGAACAGGAGGAAACCTATGGCTCGCATCTACGACAACGCCACCGACCTGGTCGGTAACACGCCGCTGGTGCGGTTGAACAAACTCACCGAGGGACTTGGGGCCACCGTGCTGGCCAAGCTCGAGTTCTATAACCCCGCCTCCAGCGTGAAGGACCGGATCGGGGTGTCGATCGTCGACGCGGCCGAAGCCTCCGGTGAACTCCCCCCGGGTGGCACCATCGTGGAGGCCACCAGTGGGAACACCGGTATCGCGCTGGCCTTCGTCGGTGCTGCCCGTGGCTACAACGTCGTGCTGACCATGCCCGAGACCATGTCCAACGAGCGCAAGATGCTGCTCAAGGCCTACGGCGCCGAGCTCATCCTCACCCCCGGCTCGGAGGGCATGAAGGGGGCTGTGGCCAAGGCGGAGCAGGTGGCGGCCGAGCGTGAGGGCGCCGTTCTGGCCCGCCAGTTCGCCAACGAAGCCAATCCCGCCATCCACCGCAAGACCACCGCCGAGGAGGTCTGGAACGACACCGACGGCGAGATCGACATCTTCGTCTCCGGGATCGGCACCGGTGGCACGATCACCGGAGTCGGCCAGGTACTCAAGGAGCGCAAGCCGCAGGTGCAGATCATCGCGGTGGAGCCGGCCGAGTCCCCGATCCTCAACGGCGGAGACCCCGGGCCGC
The DNA here is from genome assembly GCF_049725055.1 of Pseudactinotalea sp. Z1739. Next base: position 123,186 of record NZ_JBMPQA010000010.1, read on the forward strand.
ACAAGATCCAGGGCCTGGGCGCCAACTTCGTCCCGGAGATCCTGGACACCTCCGTCTACGACGAGGTGATCGACGTCGACGCCCAGACCGCGGTCAAGCAGGCCCGGCGCGCGGCGACCGAGGAAGGTTTGCTGGTCGGCATCTCCTCCGGTGCCGCGATCGACGCCGCGCTGCAGGTGGCCGCGCGTCCGGAGAACGAGGGCAAGACCATCGTGGTGGTGATCCCCTCCTTCGGTGAGCGGTACCTGTCCACCATCCTGTACGCCGACCTCGCCGAATGAGTTACCCCTACATCACCCACACCGCAGCGATGCACCCCGCAGCCTCCGGCACCACCTGGTCCGGGGTGCGCGCGCGGGTGCGCGAGGACCTCGAGACGGCCAAGCAGCGCGACCCGGCCGCCCGGACTTCTGTCGAAGTTGCGCTGACCTACCCGGGCGTGCACGCCCTGTGGATCTACCGGCTGGCCCACCACCTATGGAACCTGGGTGGCCCGGCCAAGTTGCCCGCGCGGCTCATCTCCCACTTCGCCCGGATATTCACCGGGGTGGAGATCCACCCCGGGGCGGTGATCGGACGGCGCTTCTTCATCGACCACGGGATGGGTGTCGTGGTCGGGGAGACCGCGGTGGTCGGTGATGACGTCCTCATGTTTCACACCTCCACCCTGGGTGGGCGCTCGATGTCCAAGGGCAAGCGTCACCCCACCGTCGGCGACCGGGTGATGATCGGTGCCGGAGCGAAGGTCCTCGGCCCGATCACCCTCGGTGATGACGTCCAGGTCGGCGCCAACGCGGTCGTGGTGCGGGACGTACCGGCGAACTCGGTGGTGGTGGGGGTCCCCGGGCAGGTGCGCAACCGGCCGGCGACGTCGGCCTTCGGGGACCTGGAGGACCCGGCCCTGTACATCTGAGTCAGAGCCGGGGCTGCCAGCCCGCCCGCCGTAGATCCACCCGGAGGGGGTCCGCGCTGCGAAGCGCGGTCCCTTCGTTGCGGTAGTGCACCGCGGCCCGCTCGCGCAAGTGCTCCGGTACCAACCCAGTGGCCGGAACCACCCGCCACCAGGGCACCTGGTGGCCATGGATGGACATGATCCGGCCCACAGTTCGCGCCGAGCCGCGTCCGGTCAGGACCCGGGCGGCGTCGGCGATCGCGCCGTAACTGCTGGCCCGGCCCGGGGGGATCTGGGCCACCAGGTCCAACACCAGGTCGGCGTACTCCTCCCCCGCGCTGGGCGGGTCTTCCGCGGCGTCCATCCCGGCCTACCCTAGAGGGGATGAGCCACAGCACCGCCTGCGTCCACTGCGGCGACACCGATGATCACGTCCATCTGGACAGTGCCGAGCACGCTCGGTCCCGGCGTCGCGCGCTGCTGTACGCCGTCGCCGCACGCGCGGTGATGGCGGTCGCGGCGATACTGACGATCCTGTTGGCCCTGCCGACCCCCGCGGCGGCGGCCGGTCTCGCTGCCGGCATCGCCCTGTGGGCGCTGAGCACCGCGGCAGGGGTGCTCACCTCGGCGCTTCTGGCAAGCCGGCTGGGGCGGACCCGGGCGCTGATGCTCGGGGCACTCCTCGCGGCGGCGCTGACGCCCGCGTTGGCCGCGATCGCCACGCGGATGGATCCGATGGTTTGGACGTTTGCCGCCGCGATCGCGGTGGGTTACCTGACCGGTGCCTTCGCCGCCGAGGCCGTACGCCTGTGGCGGCTGCGGGCGCTGCTGGCCCAGGACACCCGGGAGGGTGAGGTGGCGCGCGATTCCGCGGCGATCACCCGTCACCAGGACCGGGACCTGGCCGACCTGGCCGCGACCGCAGCATTGGCGGTGCTGGTGGGCGGCTACGTATGGGCGACCGGGGTGCTCCCACTGCTGGTGCTCGTGCTGGTGCCCCTGCACGTGGCGATCGTGGCGCTATTGCGGCGCACCGCAGTTCGCCAACCCCACCATCGCTGGGTGGAACTGGGTCAGCGCGCCGACTCGTAGTCGCCGAGTTGGTCGATGCGGCGCTGGTGGCGCTCGGCGCCGCTGAACGGCTCGGCCAGGAACGCCTCGACGATCTCGATCGCCTCGGCCTCGGTGTGCTGGCGGGCACCGATGCCGGCGACGTTGGCGTCGTTGTGGGCGCGGGCGAGGGTGGCCGTTTCCACGCTCCAGACCAAGGCCGCCCGCGCGCCGTCGACCTTGTTCGCCGCGATCTGTTCGCCATTGCCGCTGCCGCCGATCACCAATCCCAGCGAGCCCGGCTCCGCGACCGTGGCCTCGGCGGCAGCGAAGCAGTACGCCGGGTAGTCGTCCTCGGCGTCATAGGAATGGGCACCGTGGTCGACGACGTCGTGGCCGGCGGTGCGCAGGTGCTGAAGGAGGACGGTCTTCAGTTCGTAGCCGGCGTGATCCGCCGCGATGTGGATGCGCATGGCTTCCATTGTGCCGCGTGCTGGGCGCACCCGCGTCCAGCACGCCCGCGACTCACCTGCCGCCTGCTCAACCGGTGGCCAGACCGGCTGCGCGCCACTCCTCGAAGCCCCCGGCCAGGAACGCCGGACGAGCCAGGTCCACCTCGCCCAGCGCCTGGGCGAGCGCGGCGGCCTCCACGCCGTCCGTGCTGACCAGGATCGCACCGCCACCCTCGCGGTGGCGCACCAACCAGGTGATGAGCAGGTGCGCCTCGATCTGCACCACCTCGGGTGTGACGCCGGACGGTGCGCTGCCGGTCAACTGGCCATCACGCGCCCGGTGCCACGCCGGCCGGATGTCCACCAGAACGGCCCTGCCGTGCAACGCGTCCTGGTAGGCGGCTCTGGGCGTGATCGCCTCCGGGGCCGCCTGAGCCCCGCGGGCGGGGCCGGTCCGAGCCGCGAACAGACGGGGTGCGCGCGTGCGGAGCGCCGTGGGTGCGCGCGATCCGGAGGAGGAGGGGGTGCGGGCCCGGGCCGGGTAGGCGCTCTGGTCCAGGGCCAGATCCCAGGGGGTGCCGGTGACGACGGCCATGTGCGGTGTCCTTCTTCGATCAGGGGTGCGGGGCGCGGGGCGGGATGGGCATTCGCATCCCGCCGGTACACCTCGGTGCAGCCCATGACGACGCCCCGGGCACGGCGGCCCGGTCCGTGGCGCAGTCGATCGAAGGCATGCCCGCAGTGGATCACTCTCGTGATGGAATCGGAACCGCCGGCCCGGCCCTCTCGGATACTGAGATGGCGCCGCGGACCGGGTCGGGCTGGGCGAGGCCGCTGCCCGCACCGACCCGGGAGTCGCCGCCGGGCCCTCCCGGGAGCGGACCCGTCAGAAGGTGGTGTAGTTGGCCCGAGCCACGGAGAAGCCGCGACCGCTCATCACCGAGTAGCAGGTCACCCCGCTCTCCTCGCTGGTGCACCAGAAGTCGTTCACGACGGTGGACTCGCCGTAGTCGAGTTCGGCCAGGCCGTCCGGGGCGGAGGTGGCCGGCTCCTCGCTCAGGCACGGCAGCGTCGCCTCGTCCTCGGACACCTGCAGCACCCGGCCGTACGGGCCGTCACAGGGCTGATCCGGCACGCTGTAGGAGTGCGAGCCGATCGTGCAAGTGGCGGAGTCGGCGCCGAGTTCGCACCAGATGTTGCCCGACGGGGTGACGAACGCGGCCTCGCTGACTGCGTCGTCCGGGGGTTGCAGGGCGGGCTCGTCTTCCTCGTCTTCCTCGTCTTCCTCGGGTTCCTCGGCCTCTGGCTCCTCCCGCCCGGGTTCCTCGTCGGCGGTAGCAGCCGGACCGGTGGCGGCTGGGGTCGGCTCACCCTCCGGTCTGGGGTGGCTGATCAGCAGTGCGATCAGCACGACCACCAGGATCGAATCCACCACGATCAACGCCATCACGCCGCGGCTCAGACCACGCGCCGCCATAGTCAGCACCTCCTTCACCGGTTGGCGGTCGGCCGGGCACTTCCGGCCACCCGCCGCCGGTACTTCAGTCGAAGATCGGGCCCCGGGTACGAGTGCGCTTGAGTTCGAAGAAGCCCTCGAAGCCGGCGGCCTGCACTACCGCGTCCCAGAGCTTACCGGCTTCCTCACCCTTGGGTGCCGGCGTGACCACCGGGCCGAAGAAGGCAATGCCGTTGAACGCCACGACCGGGGTCCCCACGTCCTGACCCACCAGTCCGATCCCCCGGTCGTGCGACGCCCGCAGGGACTCGTCGTGGGCCCCCGAGTCGGCCAGGTCGATCGCTTCCGCCGGCAGACCCACCTCCGCCACCGACTCGATCAGCACCTGACGCTGGTCGTCCCGGCGGCCCTGCGGGTGGTACCGGGTGCCGATCGCGTCGTAGAGCGGCTTGACGTACTCCTGTCCATGGACTTCCCGGACGCCGTTGATCAGGCGGACCGGGGCCATCGCGGTGGCAAGGGAGGCGCGGTAGGACTCGGAGATGTCGTCCTTGTCCTCGTTCAGCACCGTCAGGGACATCACGTGCCAGTTCACCGTGATGTTACGGACCTTGGCCACCTCGTCCATCCAGCGGGACGTCATCCAAGCCCACGGGCAAGCGGGGTCGAACCAGAAGTCGGCAACGTCGTCGGTCATGAACACGCACTCCTTCGCAGAACGGGAATCAACTCGGTCTGCCCCGCTGTTCGTGACAGGATCGCTGGTGGCAGACCGCCGCCTATCCTATGCGACGTCGAGGAGACGCCCCCCGTGCCTGGAGAGAACCTCACCCGAGCCGAAGCCATCACACGCGCCGAACGGGTGCAGGTGTCCAGTTATCAGGTCGAGTTGGACCTGACCGGAACGGGTGCCACGTTCGCCTCCCACACCACCGTCACCTTCACCGCGAAGCCGGGGTCGGACACGTTCATCGACCTGATCGCCCCGGCGGTGCACAAGGTGGTGCTGAACGGGCGCGAACTCGACCCTGCCCAGGTCTTCGCCGGCTCCCGGATCGCCCTGGCGGACCTGGCCGAGCAGAACGAACTGGTGGTGCACGCCGAATGCGCCTACATGAACACCGGTGAGGGCCTGCACCGGTTCGTCGACCCGGTGGACTCCGAGACCTACTTGTACTCCCAGTTCGAGGTGGCCGACACCCGCCGGGTCTTCGCCGTGTTCGAGCAACCCGACCTCAAGGCCACCTTCACCTTCACCGTCCGGGCCCCGGAGCACTGGCAGGTGGTGTCCAACTCCCCCACCCCCACACCGACCTCGGACGACGACGGCGCAGCCACCTGGGCGTTCGAGCCTACCGAGGTGCTGCCGTGCTACGTGACGGCGATCATCGCCGGCCCGTATCACCGGGTCACCGATGAGTTCACCAGTTCCGACGGGCGCACGATCGACCTGGGCCTGTTCTGCCGGACCTCGCTGGCGCAGTATCTCGACGCCGATGACCTGATGGCACTCACCAAGGCGGGGTTCGCCTTCTTCGAGGAGTCCTTCGACTACCCCTACCCCTACGCCAAGTACGACCAGTTGTTCGTACCGGAGTTCAACGCCGGCGCGATGGAGAACGCCGGCGCGGTGACGTTCCTGGAGAACTACGTGTTCCGCTCCGCGGTGCCCGAGGCGATGGTGGAACGGCGCGCGGTGACGGTGCTGCACGAGATGGCGCACATGTGGTTCGGGGACCTGGTCACCATGCGGTGGTGGAACGACCTGTGGCTGAACGAGTCCTTCGCCGAGTACGCCTCCACGCTGGCCACCGCCGAGGCCACCCAGTGGAAGCAGGCCTGGACCACGTTCGCCTCGCTGGAGAAGTCCTGGGCCTACCGCCAGGACCAGTTGCCCTCCACCCATCCGATCGTGGCCGAGATCAACGATCTGCAGGACGTGCTGGTCAACTTCGATGGGATCACCTACGCCAAGGGCGCCTCGGTGCTGAAGCAACTCGTGGCCTGGGTGGGCCGGGACGCCTTCTTCGCCGGCGTGCGCGCCTACTTCCGCAAGCACGCCTGGGGCAGCACCGAGTTGCGCGATCTGCTGGCCGAGTTGGAGGCCACCTCCGGGCGGGACCTGACCGCGTGGTCGAAGGTGTGGCTGGAAGAAGCGGGCGTGACCCTGCTTCGTCCACAGGTCGAGACCGACTCCCAGGGCCGGATCACGTCCTTCGCGATCACCCAGGAGGCACCGGAGGAGCACCCGGTGCTGCGCCCGCACCGCATCGCGGTGGGCTGCTACACCCTGACCGACGCCGGCACGCTGGAGCGGGTGCACCGGGTGGAACTGGACATCGACGGTGCGGCCACCCCGGTGCCGGACCTGGTCGGGCTGGACTCACCCACCCTCATCCTGCTCAACGATGACGACCTGGCCTACGCCAAGGTGCGCCTGGATGAGCGTTCACTGGCCAACGCGGTGGAGCACCTGAAGGACTTCAGCGACTCCCTGCCCCGCACCCTGGTGTGGAACGCGGCCTGGGACATGACCCGTGACGGGGAGTGGCCGGCGTCGAGGTTCATCGACCTGGTCACCACCAACATCGCCGCCGAGACCGACTCCTCGGTGGTGCTGGTGCTGCTGCGCCAACTGGGCACCGCGGTCTCGGCCTACGTGGACCCGGCCCACCGTGAGGAGACCGAGGCTGCCGTGGCGGACCGGTTGTGGGAGTTGGGCGGTGCCGCCGAACCGGGTTCGGACGCCCAGCTCCAGTTGGTCAAGGCCTTCGCCGCCCACGTCGTCGCGCCGGCGCACATCCAGACCCTGAGTGGTCTGCTCGATGGGTCGGTGTCACTGCCGGGGCTGGCGGTGGACACCGACCTGCGCTGGGAGTTGCTCACCGCGCTGGTGGCCGCGGGCGGGGCCGATGAGGCCCGGATCGATGCCGAACTGGAACTCGATCCCACCGCCACCGGTCAGCGGGCCGCCGCTGGGGCCCGGGCCGGCATCCCCACCCCCGAGGCGAAGGAGCGGGTGTGGGCCGATGCGGTCCGGGCCGACGGGTTGCCGAACGCGCTGCAGCGTGCGGTGATCGCCGGGTTCAGCCGGGTGCAGGACCGCAGCCTGCTGGCCCCGTTCGCGCACCGCTACTTCGACGTGATTGAACAGGTGTGGGATACCCACACCCACGAGATGGCGCAGAACATCGTGGTGGGCCTGTTCCCGGCCACCGTGGCGGACATCGACACCTCCACCGGGGTGGATGTGCCGGGGATGGTGCAGGAGTTCCTGGACTCCCTGGACGATCGGTCGCCGGCACTGCGCCGTCTGGTCACCGAGTCGGCGGACGGTGTCCGCCGGGCCCTGCACGCCCAACGAGTGGACCGCGCCGCCCGCTGAACTGGGTGCCGTCCGCTGGATGCCGGTTCAGGTCCGGGCCGGGGCGGTCCAGGACAACAAGGCCTGCCCGGCGCGTACCGAGGCGCCCGGGCGGGCGAGGATCTTCAGTTGCCCACTCGTGGCGCCCAGCACGATCACCGGGCTGATCAGGTCGAGCCCGGCGGCCAGCGCCGGCGCCGGATCCCAGTCGATCAGGTGGGTGCCACGGTGCACCTGAGCCCCGGTGCCGGTGTGCAGGGTGAACCCGGCGCCGTCCAGGCCCACGGTGTTCAGCCCCAGGTGCACCAGGACCCCCGCTCCTTCGCCGGCGGCCGGCACTGCCACTGCCACGGCGTGCGGGTGAGCCTTCAGCAACACCCCGGTCACCGGCGCCAGCACCTGCAGGGTGTGCTCCCCGTCGGGCTCGATGGCGACCCCGGGTCCGACCATTTCCTGGGCGAACACCGGGTCGGGTACCTGTGTGAGTTCGCGCACCACCCCGCTGATCGGGGCCACCAGGACCTCCCGATTGCTCCCCGCCTCCGTGGCCATCATGGCCGCTCCGACGGCTTGCGCAACTGCTTGTCCAGGGCTGAGACCAGCGAGGCGAACCGGGCGTTGCCGGGCAGGTCCTCCACCAGTACGCACCGCCCGGACCCGTCGGCCAGGGGGATCTTCCAGTTCGGGTACTCGGTGTCAGTGCCCGGCTGGTTCTGTGCTCGTCGCTCCCCCACCGCGTCGGCCAAGGATATCCCGACGAGCATCGCCGGGCTGGAGGCGACGTAGCGGTGCAGGGCCTCCACGCGTTCGCGCTCGGTGGGGTAATCGGGCAGCAGTCCGCGTTCGAGGAGGGCCTGATCCATCTGTGCCCGCTCGGCCCGGGCGGCGTGGCGCACCTGCTCGGCCGGTTCGGTGAGCAGGCCAAGGGACTCCCGCAGATCCACGTGTTCCTCGGCCAGATAGCCGGCGGTGGGGGGCAGATCATGGGTGGTCACCGTGCCCAGCACGAGCCGGCGGTACCTCTCCGGGGCCAGCGGGGTGCCGTCGGCTTCGCGCTCGAACCACAGCACCGAGGTTCCCAGGATCCCGCGTTCGGTCAGATAGGTCCGTACCCAGGGCTCCACCGTGCCAAGGTCCTCCCCGATCACCATCGCGCGGGCGCGGTGCGCCTCCAGCGCCAGCACCCCGACCATCGCCTCGTGGTCGTAGGTGACGTAGGTGCCGGCACCGGGGGGCTGGCCGGCGGGGATCCACCACAGCCGGAACATCCCGATGATGTGGTCCACCCGGAGGGCGCCGGCGTGGCGCAGCACGGTACGGATCATGTCCCGCACCGGCGCGTAGGCCTGCTGTGCCAGGCGGTCCGGGCGCAACGGGGGCTGGGACCAGTCCTGGCCCTGCTGGTTGTACATGTCCGGGGGTGCGCCCACGCTGATCCCGGAGGCCAGGGCGCCGCGCAGGGACCAGGAGTCGGCGCCCTCGGGGTGCACGCCCACCGCGAGGTCGTGCATGATGCCGATGCTCATCCCGCCTGCCTTGGCCACCGTTTGGGCCTGGGACAACTGGGCATCGGCGATCCACTGCAACCAGACGTGGAAGTCGATCCGCTCGGCCAGTTCGCGGCGGAGCCGGGCTACCCCGGCCCGGGTGATGGCATCGTCCAGGGGCCAGTCCTGGCCGGTGTAGGACTCCTTGACCGCAGACCACAGTGCGAAGTCCTCCAGGCCCTGTCCCTGCTCGCGGCGGAACGCCTCCAGGTCCCGCTGGCGCGAACGCGAGCGCCCGGCGGCGTAGATCGTCTCCAGCGCCGGCTTCTTCGCTTGCCACATCGCGTCGCGGTCGATCGGGCCGGGGTCGGTGTTCTGCTCCGACACTGCCTCCAGACCCCATTCCAGCAGGGTGCGCTGGGCGTTGGGCAGGTAGGCGGCCTCTCGGATGTCCTCGGGCCGGATGTAGATGGGATTGATGAACCGCCTGGTCGTGGGCAGGTAGGGCGAGGGTGTCAGCGGCGTCGATGGTTCGGCTGCGTGCAGGGGGTTGACCAGCACGAAGTCCGCGCCCAGTTCGGCGCCCAGGGATCCCAGTTCGGCAAGGTCGGCGAAGTCCCCCACACCCCAGGAGCGTTCCGATCGGACCGAGTACAGCTGGGCCATCAGCCCCCAGGCGCGGTCCGCGAACTCCGGGCGCAGCGGCGGGGCCTGCAGCCGGGCCGGGCTCACCGCCAGCACGCACTCGGCGCGGGTGCCGTCGTCGACCTCGGCCACGATCCGGTGCCAGCCCAGCGGCAGATCACCGGGCAGGACGAACGTGGCCTGACCGGTGAGGACCCCATCCACGTGCTGGGGATCCACCCACTTGTCGATCTGCGCCAACTCCCGGTTTCCGCCGTCATCCTCCAGGTCCACATGCACGGCCACGGCGGCACCGTGGCGCACGTGCACCGCGAACTCGCGCTCCTGGCCGGCCGCTATCACGATGCTGGGCGGCAAGACCTGGCGCCACGGGGCCAGCCGGTGTGCCTCGAGCGCCTGCTGCACCTGTTCGGGAGTGTCGGCCGCCACGTCCATGGCGGCCAGCACCTCGCGGATGGTCGCAGCCGTCACGTCGCGCTGGTTGCCGTGGAAGTCCCAGAACTGCACCGCCACGCCGTGCGCCTGCGCCAGTGCGCGCAGGGACTCATCGGGGGCGGTGGGATCCACCTGTGCTTCGTCCACGGTGCTCTTGGGTCTCCCGGCGTCTGGTCGGTCTGCGGACAACTAATCGGCGGCCCAGGGCCGCCCACCTGCGATCTTGCCAGACGCGGCGGGGCGCGGTCAGATCGATCAGGCCGGCCGCTCGTCCAGATCGATCAGGCCGGTCCGGGCATACCAGTGCCCGCCGGCGTCCAGATGGTCCAGTACCGCCCGTTCCAGGCTGGTACGCCGGGGTAGCCCGCTCCGGTCGGGCTCCTGACCCGGGCGGGGCCGGTAGCCGAACACGAAGTACAGCACGGCCGCATCGGACTCACGGGCCTCCCCCACCAGGCGCCACCGCCGCCCGAAGTCGACGATGTTGGAGCCGGCGTCCAGCACCTCGGCAAGGTGGGGGTCGAGCAGCCAGGAGTCACAGTGCAGAGCGCGGGCGGGGGCGTCGGGAAAGTGGGTGGCGAAGAAGTCCCGGGCCAGGGCGAAGGAGTCATCCACCTCCTCCGGACGCAGCGGGCCGGTCTGTGGGATGTGGGTGGAGATGACGTGCCCGCCGCCATAGGGCAACAGGTTCACCTGCAACCGCCCGAGCCAGAACAGCGCCCCGGACCACGCAGCGGTCAGCCACTCCTGGTTGTCCAGGCCGAACTCGCCGAAGACCTGCCGGAACACCCAGATCTGCTGACCCAGATCGGCCAGTGCGGCGTAGGTGTACTCCGCGGCGATTCCACGGTCTGCGTGGTACTGCCGCACCACCGGGACCCCGGCCAACAGGGCCAGCATCGGGATCAGCCCGCGGGGCCGCCCCTGCAGGTCCGGCCAGGGAGCGAATACCCGATCCTCGGTGTACCCCCACTGGCCCAGCGTGCCACCGAGGGCGGTCGCGGCCGCGGCCACGGCCTGCAGATCGTCCTCGCCCAGCGCCGCGACGTGCTGGACCACGGCGGCATGGTCCTCGGCCCGCAACCGCAGGCGGGTCAGCAGCGCGTCCAGAGGGCCCGCGCTCAGCGCAGCGCGCACCTGATCGGCCGTGAAAGTGGTCACGGTTGCAGACTTGGGTCGACGGATCCGGGGGTCTTCAGGTGCGCAGTTCGTCGATACTGCCGGCCAGGTCGTCCGCCTCGGGCCCGACCACCACCTGCACCACCCGCCCCGAACGCACCACACCGAAGGCCCCGCTCGTGCGAAGGTCCTCTTCCAGCACCAGTTCGGGGTCCTTCACTTCCACCCGTAGTCGGGTGATGCACGGTTCGAGATCCACGACGTTCTCGGTACCGCCCAGTGCCGCGAGGATGTCATCGGCCTTGCTCACGTTCGCTCCCAGGCTCAGTCGGTATGTGACGGGGGCGCTCGCGCGCTGTCTCCCGTGTGATGCATCCCACTCTACATGTGCTCATCCACTCGTGCCGCCGTGGACAATGGGACCACCGGCCGCTGTCCGCTGCGAAGGGTGCTGTGATGAACACCGATTCGGCCACCGCGAAACTGCGCGGTGTCGGGGTCAGTCCCGGGCGGGTGCACGCGCCCGTTGCGCGGATGGTCACCGGCCGTGAGGAGCCCTCCGCACTGCCGGTGCGGGTGGATGTGGACAAGGCCGCCGAGCGGATCACCGTGGCGGCGGCCGAGGTGGCCGAGGACCTGCGCGTTCGGGCCGACTCCTGCGAGCAGGCCCCGGCGCAGGAGTTGCTGCGCACCACCGCACAGATCGCCCAGGATCCCACCCTGGTCAAAGAGGCCCAACGCTTGACTCGGCAGCAGCGGCTGACCCCCGAGCGCGCGGTCTGGGACTCCGCCGGCGCGGTCACCGAGCAGTTCGCCTCGCTGGGCGGGTACTTCGCCGAGCGGGTACCCGATGTATGCGATGTGCGTGACCGCATCATCGCCAAACTCACCGGCGATCCGATGCCGGGGGTGCCGCGCCGCCGGGAGCCGTTCGTGCTGGTCGCCACCGATCTGTCCCCCGCCGACACCGCCGCACTGGACCCCGCTAGCGTGCACGCGTTGCTCACCGCCGAGGGTGGGCCCACCTCCCACACCGCGATCCTGGCACGGGCGCTGGGCATCCCGGCCGTGGTGGGCCTGGACGAGCAGCTGGACCGCCTCACCGACGGTGACATGGTGCTGGTCGATGGCGGTTCCGGCCTGGTGTGCATCGACCCGGATGAGCAGACGGTCGCCCAGGCGTTGCGCCCGGTCACCCAGCGCCGATACGAGGGCCACTGCGTAACAACGGACGGGCAGCGCATCGAGTTGCTGGCCAATATCGGCGACCCCGCCGCCGCCGCGGAGGCCGCCGAGGCCGGGGCCGAGGGGGTGGGCCTGTTCCGGACCGAGTTCTGCTTCCTGGAGCGCCAGGACGAACCGGACCACGACGAACAGGTGAGCGCCTACCGGCAGGTACTTGCCTCCTTCGCCGGCAAGAAGGTGGTGGTGCGCACCTTGGACGCCGGGGCGGACAAGTCGCTGTTGTTCCTGAACCCCGAGGTGGAGACCAACCCCGCCCTGGGCGTGCGCGGGTACCGCACCGCCGCGGCCCACCCCGAGGTGCTCGACCGCCAGTTGGCCGCGATCGCCGAGGCGGCGCGGGCCGAGGACGCCCGGGTGTGGGTGATGGCGCCGATGATCTCGACCGTGGCCGAGGCCGAGGAGTTCGTGGCACGGGCCTCCGGCCACGGGCTGGAGACCGCCGGGGTGATGGTGGAGGTGCCCAGCGCCGCGCTGCTGGCCGGCCGGATCCTGGCCCGAGCGCACTTCGCCTCGATCGGCACCAACGATCTGACCCAGTACACCCTCGCCGCTGACCGGCTGTTGGGATCGCTGTCGAAGATGGCCAGCACGTGGGACCCGGCGGTGCTGGCGCTGGTGCACGCCACCTGCACCGGCGCCCAGGCGCAGGACCGGCCGGTGACCGTGTGCGGGGAAGCCGCGGCGGACCCGGCACTGGCCGCCGTGCTCGTGGGGCTGGGGGTGCGCAGCCTGTCGATGACGCCGCGGGCCCTGGGCGATGTGGCGGCGGTGCTGGGCGCGCTGTCGATGACGCAGTGCGCGCAGGTGGCCGCCCTGGCACTGGCCGCCGAGAGCGCCCGGGACGCGCGCCTGCGCATCCGCGAGCAACTGCCGGTGCTGGACGAACTGGGCCTGTGAGCCGATTACGCTGGTGCCGTGTCCGCCTCATCCCAGCCTTCCGATAAGCCCACACAACCGACGCCCGGTCAGCATCGGCAACTCGGTCTGACCCGCCGCGTGCGCGGTGCCGAGCGCGCCGACTCATTCTGGGCGGCGGTGGGCGGGGAGCCCACGTTCCGGGCGATCGTGAGCCGTTTCTACGAACTGGTCGCCACCGACGATCTGCTCCGTCCGATGTACCCCGAGGAGGATCTGGGTCCGGCCGAGGACCGGCTGCGTACCTTCCTGGAGCAGTACTGGGGAGGTCCGACGACGTACCAGCAGCAGCGCGGTCATCCTCGCCTGCGGATGCGCCACGCGGCCTTCCGGGTCACCCCCGCCGCCCGGGACCGGTGGTTGGCGCACATGCGGGTGGCCGTGCGGGAGGCGGACCTGAGCCCGATCCATGAGGCCACCCTGTGGGACTACCTGGAACGGGCCGCACACTTCATGATCAACAGCGCCGACGAGGACGAGGTCTGATGGGCACATCGGGACCGGGGCCAGCCTTCGCGGACGACGAACCGGATCCCCTGGGCGCGCTGCTGACCTACCTGGAACTCTCCCCGGGTGCGCAGGCCGACACCTACACGGCTCGCTCGGTTCCGCAGGTGCACGGCAGGGTCTATGGCGGGCAGGTGCTGGCGCAGTCGATGATCGCGGCCGCGGCCACGACGGCCCCGGGTCGGCTACCGCATTCGGTGCACGGGTACTTCCTCCGCCCCGGGGACCTGGAGGAGCCGATCACCTTCACCGTGGAGCGGCTGCGTGATGGGCGTTCCTTCAGCGCCCGCCGGGTGCACGCGCTGCAGTTCGGCAAACCGATCCTGACCATGATGTCCTCCTTCCAGGAGGACCAGGAGGGCGTTGAGCACGCCGACCGGCCGCCGCGGGTGCCCGAACCGGAGGAGTTGCCCAGTTCGGTGGAGATGTTCCGCACCATCGAACATCCACTCGCCCAGTACTTCTATCGCAACTTCGCCTTCGACGTCCGCCACGTCGAGGGAGGGCTGTTCCTGGGAGAACCCACGCGCCCCGAGCCGGCGCAGCACCTGTGGATGCGCACACGCGGCCCGGTGCCCGGGGACCAGATGCACCACCGGGCGGTGCTGGCCTACGCCTGTGACCAGATCATGCTCGAGCCGGTCCTGCGCGCCCACAGCCTGCACTGGCGGGCCCGCGGGATCGCGGTGGCCAGCCTGGACCACGCAATGTGGTGGCACCGGGACGTGGACATGAACGACTGGCTGCTCTACGTCCAGGACTCCCCCTCCGCCCAAGGCGGCCGGGGCCTGGGCACTGCGCGGGTGTACAACCGGGACGGCCTGTTAGTGGCCACCATTGCTCAGGAGGGCATGGTCCGCGGCGGCGACTGAGCCCGCCACCATGGGCTCGCGACTCAGCCGGTGGTCCGGGCGAGGATCTCGCGACCGTTCGCCAGCGCCGAACCGTGGGCCAGCACCAGGTTGGGCGCCTGCGGCGCGGCGCCGGGTACACCCAGATGGACGACGACGGCGTGCGGCGCCCGCGCCAGGACCGGCGCCACCGCGTCGGTGGGCCCACGCGTGAGCAGCGCGACCCCCTTTCCCGGGTGGTCCGCCAGCCAGGAGGGCAGCTCCGCCGCCGCCACCGGTACCAGGCCGGCGCGGGCGGTGAGCAGGTCCACGACCGCGCCCGCGCGCGGCCCGGCTGCGATATTGACCCCCGCACGCAAATCCACCAGCGCGTCATCGCGCGACAGTCGCACCTGCCCGGTGGTGCGCACCGCAGCGGCGGCCACCCGGGCCCCCACGTGTTCCAGGTCGGTCAGGGCGGTGAGCAGGTCCGGGGCCTCGGTCCGGGCCTGGCGGCTGCGAAGGCCGGCGGCCAGGGCGCGGTTACGGACCGCGCTGCGCGCCAGTGCGGCGGCGTCCAGGCGGCCTTCCTGCACCGCGCGGCGGATCCCCGCGTACACCGTCTGGAACAACGCCGCGTCGTCACGATCCGGGGTTGACCCCAGGCAGAGCAGATCCGCACCCCCCGCCAGCGCGCGAACAGCGGCGATGCCGACCAGTTCCGCCGCGGTGGTGCCGGGTCCGGCCCCGGTATCGGCGTGCAGGGCGGCCATGTCCAGGGCGTCGGTGACGATCGGGCCGCTGTGCCCGAGCCGGCGCAGCAGGGCGGCCACCTTCGGCTCCAGGGAGGCGGGCAGCTCACCCAGGGCCGGCACCACCAGGTGGCCGGTCATCACGGTGTCCAGTCCCGCGCTGATCGCTTCGGTGAACGGGGGCAGGTCCCGACCGCGCAGCAACTCCTCGCCCACCTCCAGCCTGGGTAGGGCGAGGTGGGAGTCGACGTCGGTGTCGCCGTGACCGGGGAAGTGCTTGGCGCACGCCGCCACCCCGGCCTCCTGCAGGCCGCGCACTGTGGCCACGCCGTGCCGGGCCACCAGGTGCGGGTCCGGGCCGAACGAACGCACTCCGATCACGGGGTTGGCCGGCTGCGAGGCCACATCGAGGACCGGCGTGAGCGGCAGGTCCACGCCCGCGGCCCGCATCAGGCGGCCCTGGGCCACGGCCGCGCGGTGGGTCAGGGCGACGTCGTCGACTTCGCCGAGGGCACATGCCCCGGGCAGGAAGGACCCGGTGCCCGTCTGCACGCGGGTGACATCCCCGCCCTCCTCATCGGAACTGATGATCAAGTCCGGGGCGCGATGGTGCAACTGGGCGGTGATCTCCGCGGTGTGCTCCGGGGAGCCGGTGTTGTGTCCGAACAACAGCACGCCGGCCAGCCCCTGTTCGGCGGCTGCCCACAGCCACGGCGGCGGTGTAGCGCCGTTGAACCCTGGCAGGAGCACCCCGTGGATGTCCCGGCACAACTGGTCACCCTCGGGGCTCACCGGAGCGCGCTCACATGGGCACAGAAAACACAGGTCAAGATGAACCCCCTGGGATCGACATTGATCCACCGAAGATACACCGGATCGCCCTCGCTGCCACCGAAGCGGCTGGGCCTGCTCCGAGGCGGCGGGCACCCCCGGCGTCAGGTCGGCAGTCGCGCCGGGTTCAGCGGCGTCGGAACGTCAGCGGCTCCTCCACCAGGATCTGCAGCGCGGAGCGTTCGTGCTCGGTAAGCCGGCGCGGGCGTCCGGTGGCAGCCTCGACCATCACCATCGAACTGGCGGCCCGGGCGCACAGCCCTCCGTCGGGTGCGTACACCTCATAGCAGACCTCCAGGCTGGCGCCCCCGATCCTGCCGATCCATAACTGCACGCTCACCGGCTCCTGGGAGTAGGTGAGCGGTGCCAGGTACTCGATCTCCTGGCGGGCCACCAGGGTGTGGCTGTCGGCGTGCACGCCTCCGGCCAGCACCTGCGCCGCTTTGCGGACGCCGCCCTCGGACTGCTCCGGACCCGCCGCACCGGAGGGGGCGGCTCCACCCGTCCCGGCCGCGGTGCCGGCACCACCGGAGCCGGTGCCGGTGTCCCAGAACGTGGCGACCCGGGCCTCCTCCAGCAAGGTCAGGATGGCGGCGTTGTTCACATGGCCGTACCCGTCGATATCGCTCCAGCGAATCGGGACGGGCACCGTGATGCGTCCCACGGGTCAGTCGCGGGTGAGCTTGCGGTAGGTGACCCGGTGCGGGCGCGCGGCATCGGCTCCCAGGCGCTCGACCTTGTTCTCCTCGTAAGCGGCGAAGTTGCCCTCGAACCAGTACCAGTTCGCCGGGTTCTCCTCCGTGCCCTCCCAGGCGAGCATGTGGGTGGCCACCCGGTCCAGGAACCACCGGTCGTGGGAGACCACCACCGCGCAACCGGGGAAGTTCAGCAGCGCGTTCTCCAGGCTGCCGAGGGTTTCCACGTCCAGGTCGTTGGTCGGTTCGTCCAGCAGCAGCAGGTTGCCGCCCTGCTTGAGCGTCAGGGCGAGGTTCAGCCGGTTGCGTTCGCCACCGGAGAGCACCCCGGCCGGCTTCTGCTGGTCGGCGCCCTTGAACCCGAACTGGGAGACGTAGGCCCGGGAGGGGATTTCCACCTTGCCGACCTCGATGAAGTCCAGGCCGTCGGAGACCACCTCCCACAGGGTCTTGTCCGGGTCGATCCCGCCGCGGGTCTGGTCGACGTAGGAGATCTTCACGCTGTCGCCGATCTTCAGGTCGCCACCATCGAGCGGTTCCATTCCCACGATCGTCTTGAACAGCGTCGTCTTACCCACACCATTGGGACCGATCACACCCACGATGCCGTTCGGAGGCAGGTTGAAACTCAGGCCGTCGATGAGCACCCGGTCCCCGAAGCCCTTTCGCAGGTTCTCCGCCTCGATCACCTGGGAGCCCAACCGCGGGCCGGGCGGGATCTGGATCTCCTCGAAGTCGAGCTTCCGGGTGCGCTCGGCCTCAGCGGCCATCTCCTCGTACCGGGCCAGCCGGGCCTTGGACTTGGCCTGGCGTCCCTTGGTGCCCTGGCGCACCCACTCCAGTTCACTGGCCAGGCGCTTGGCGAGTTTGGCGTCCTTCTTCCCCTGGATGTTCAGCCGTTCCTGCTTCTTCTCCAGGTAGGTGGAGTAGTTGCCCTCGTAGGGGTACAGCCGGCCGCGGTCGACCTCGGCGATCCACTCGGCCACGTGGTCCAGGAAGTACCGGTCGTGGGTGACGGCGATCACCGCGCCGGGATACTTGGCCAGGTGCTGCTCCAGCCACAACACGCTCTCGGCGTCCAGGTGGTTGGTGGGCTCATCGAGCAGCAGCAGATCGGGCTTCTCCAGCAGCAACTTCGCCAGTGCGACCCGGCGCCGTTCACCACCGGAGAGGTTGGACACCGGCGCATCGCCCGGTGGGGTGCGCAAGGCGTCCATGGCCTGCTCGAGCTGGGAGTCCAGATCCCATGCGTCGGCGGCGTCGATGTCTCCCTGCAGGGTGCCCATCTCCGCCATCAGGGCATCGAAGTCGGCATCGGGTTCGGCCATCAGGTCACCGATCTCGTTGAACCGATCCACCTTGCCCTTGATCCCGGCCACGCCCTCCTCGACGTTGCCGAGCACGGTCTTGTCCTCGTTCAGGGGCGGCTCCTGCTCCAGGATGCCCACGGTGTAGCCGGGGCTCAGCCGGGCCTCCCCGTTGGACGGCGTGTCCAGACCGGCCATGATCTTCAGGATGGTGGACTTACCTGCGCCGTTGGGCCCGAGCATGCCGATCTTGGCCCCGGGCAGGAACGACATCGTCACGTCATCGAGGATGACCTTGTCCCCGTGCGCCTTGCGCGCGCGGACCATCGAGTAGATGTATTCGGCCACAGGTGAAGAACCTTTCGCAGAAGCGGCCCCGGGCCTGCGCGGCAGGTGCGGGCCTGATACCTGGTCTGATGCCGGGCAACGCACACTCTCGGCACGGCCCGGGCCAGCCCCAACTATAGGCGCCGTGACCACCAGTGCCTACCGGGGCCGCCCCTGGGTCACAGACCGGCCACCATCCTGCCCGCGATCGAGGAGGTATCGGCAGGGTCCTGCGGGTCGCCGTCGGCGTCGGGATCAGCGTCGGCATCGAGGACGGGCAGGGGGTTGCCGTCCTCGTCCACCTCGGCATACCCGGTCACATCCGGGATCCGGTCCGAACCGTTGCCGTCCTGTTCCGCACCTTGCCCGGCGTCCTGGGCCGCGCCGTCACCATCCGCTTCCACCAGGCGCACCCGGGAGATAGACACCGGGAACTTGTTCAGGTCCGGGCCGAAGGCACGGGCGTTGATGACCGCATTGCGGCCGGACTTCTCCCCGTCCTCCCAGCGCACGAACTCCACCGACCCGGTCACCACCACCGCATCGCCCTTGCTGATGCTGTCCTTGGCGTTCAGGGCCATCCGCCCGTGCATCCACACGTCGTACCAGGAGGTACGCCCGTCCCGCCATTCGCCGGAGTCGCGGTCCCGGAACCGCGGGGTGGTAGCCACGCTCAGCCGCAGCCGCGGGTCCCCGTTCGCCCCGGCCTTGAAGAAGGTCGGGGCACCCCCGACGTTGCCGGTCACGGTGATCATCGTCTCTCGCATGATTGGTCCTTCCCTGCGGTCAGCGCCGCCGGTGTCGAGTTGCCGGGACTTCCGGCACCGACGACGATGCCGGTGACCGCCGAAGGCCGCCGGGACGACCGGGCGGCATGTGGACGCCGGCAGTGGCGCCACCGGCCCTGTGGATGGCGGGCATCGGTACGTAGCGTGGCTTCGGCCATGCGAGCGCGCCGGCGCACGTGCGGCGCCGAGCCTCGCCACCGCGCGGGTGACCGGCTACAACGTGGTCAGTGCCCGGCGGACCTGATCGTGCTCGGCCAGGGGCCCGGCCGTGGGCTCGATCAGATCGGCGGCGACCACCCGACGGATCTCGTGGGTGGCCCTGGACATGTAGCTGCTCGCGCGCTCTGCGGCCGCGGCCCGTCGGCGTCGTCTGGCCAAGAGCCGCAGCGCCAGCCCGGCCACGATCGCGGCCGCACCCGCACCGACGCCGACCCACGCCGCAACGGACAGACCCGTGAGCACACCGGCGATCCCGAGCACCCAGAGCGCCACCCCGGCGATCAGGGTAAGGACACCAAGCCCCAGCAACCCCTGGGCGAAGGCACGCATCCGACGCGACCGGTGCTCGGTGGTGGCTGACAGCTCCACCTTGCTCAGCGCCCGCCACAGGTGGTCGTAGAACGTCTGCGGCGGTGCCACGTGCCGTGTCACCGACTCCTGCCACGCCCGGGGCAGGCCCACGGTGGCCTTGGCCAGCCAACGCTCCCGGATGGCGTCGATCCGGGAGCGGGCAGGCCGCCGGAGGGGGTCGAGCAGCACCTGTCGCGGGCTGGCCACCGCCTCGCGGATGGCCTCGGACGTCGAGGCCACCCCCGATGCGGTGGCCAGGTTCTCCGCGACCGTCTCGGCGTCGTCGGGTTCGGGCTGCGCTGGGCCCAGGTGCTCCATCAGCGTCCGAGCGGTGGCCTCCAACTGGGCGCGGGCCGTGCGGGCCGAGACCGAGGCGGAGGCGCTCACCTGGGCGATCCGCTCGCGCAGCTGGTCCAGCCCGGTGCCCTCGCGCACCGAGGTGAGCAGGATCTGCACCTGATCCAGGCCCCCCTCGCTGAGCAGCCGGCCCACGTCGTCGCGGATCTGCTCCTCGGTGTGCGCGGGGATGGTGTCGACCTGGTTCACCACCACCAGCATCGCCCCCTGCCGTTCGGACAGGGTGCGCAGGTAGCGCTCGTGCAGCACGTTGTCGGCGTACTTCTGTGGGTCCACCACCCAGATCAGCAGGTCCACCAACGGCAGCAGCCGGTCCACCTGGCGGGCATGCCCCTGCTCCACCGAATCGTGATCGGGCAGGTCCATCAGCACCAGGCCGTGCAGGCTGGTGTGCTCATCGTGATCGAGTACCGAGTCGCGCTGGATGCGCCGTCCGGGTGCCACCCCGAGGAAGTCCAACAGTTCCTCGGCTCTGCTGCCCCACGTACAGGCCGCCGCCTGAGCGGTTGTGGGCCGGATGACGCCCACATCGGCGAAGTCCAGGCCCGAGAGCGCGTTGAAGAGCGAGGACTTACCCGAGCCGGTCCCGCCCACCAGGGCCACCACGGTGTGCCCCACGCCCAACTGCAAGCGCTCGTCCACCCGATCCAGGTTCACCTGCGCCTGTTCGCGCGCCGGGGCGGGGATCCGCTCGCCGGCCACATCCAGGGCCTCGGTGATCTGCGCCCGCAGACGGCTCAGGGCATCGGCATCGAACCCCTGGTCCGCACCGTCGGCGACCCTGTCCTCGATCGTGGTGCTCACACATACCCCCTGAGTTCACTGGCGCGCAGCCGCAGGCTCCGGGCCGGTGCGTCATCGATACTGAGTTCATCGAGCGCATCCAGGTACGGCGTCGTCTCGGCGCCCACCGCGGCCCCGGCCCACTCGGCCAGCATCTTTCGCATCTCGGCGACCATCGTCTCACCCCTGGTGCCGAACAGCCGCCCCACCGCCCGCTCGGCTCCGTCCACGCCCACCGCGGCCACCTCCACCAGGGACGCGGCCCCCTGATCGTCCAGGCCCACCTGCTCCGCGCTCAGACCCAGTTCGCCGCCGCGCCGCTCGGCCTCGGTGCCCCATTCGCTGATCAGGGTCTCCACCCGTTGCTCCCGGTCCCGGGCTGCCTCGTCGACGTCCACCAGCTCGGCGATCTGACGCCCGGCGGCGGATTCGGCGAGCATCTGACGCACCGACAACTCGGCCGCGGTGCCGGCCTCACGAACCATCGATCCCGCCGCACCGACGGCGGTGTCACGCAGGGACCGCACCGATTCCACCCGGGCGGCGGTGGAGCGCTTGGCGCGCCAGCGTTGCCGCGGGCCGGCAGGTTCGTCGACCAGCGGTGCCAGGACACCACCGGAACCCGCACTGGAGAGCCACGCGGTGCTCGGGGCCCCGATCGCGGCCGCCCCCGAGCCGAGGTCGGCGTGGATCTGTTCAGCGGTTGGACGTACCGCGGCCACGACCTGCCCGCGCAGGGACCGGGAGGTGCGCCGCTGGATCTCCACCGCCGCGGCCACCTCCTGGACGTCGCGGCGCAGCGACGGCCAGGCGCCGCGCACGGTCCGGGCGATCACCGCCCGTGACTGGCTCTGGGCGCCCAGGATCTTCAACCACGCCACCAACTCCCCCACCAGCTTCGGCTCCAGCAGGCCCTGGTGCGGACCGACATCCGGCACCACGAACAAGGGCAGCGCACCGAAGCCCTGCGCCTGCAGTCGCTGGAACAGGTCGCGACGCACCTCGATCAGGGCATCGGGTTCGATCCGGTTCAGCACCACCGCCAGGGACAGCCCCCGTTCGCTGGCCTCACGCAGCCTCGACCACGGCACCGCGTCCCCGTACCGGGAGCCGGTGGTCACGAACACCCACAGGTCGGCCAGTTCGATCAGTTCCAGGGCCAGGTTCCGGTTGGCCGCACGCACCGAGTCCAGGTCGGGGGCATCCAGCAGCCCGAGCCCGCGCGGCACCTGCTCGTGGGTGACCACGTCGGCCAGGTCGAGTACCGGGTGGCCCTCCAGGTAGTGGGCGTCGGCGGGATGGGTCGCCAGCACGGGTTGGCGGGTGGTCGGCCGCAGCACCCCGGCCGGGCTGACCTCCTCGCCGAGGACCGAGTTCAGTAGCGTGGACTTGCCCGCCCCGGTGGAGCCACCGATCACCACCAGCACCGGTGCGGCCACCTCCCGCAACCGGGGGATCAAGTGGTTGCGCACCTGGGCCACCAGGCGGGCGCGCAGTTCCCGGGCCTGGGCGACGTCGTCGGAATCCAGCAGCAGCGGCGCGGCCTCGAGGTTGGCGAGCAGGTCCTCGATCACCTCGACCATGGGCAATCGTTCACCGGTACCGCTCTCGCCCGGGCCGTCGTCTGCGGGGCGGGGGGCGGGATCGGTGCTCACCCTCCTAGCCTGCCTGGTTTGGGCCTGAACTTCCATGCGTCGCGCCGTTGTCCTCGATCTTGGTGTGGTGCATCGCTGCACCGGAGTGCCCGGTCGCCGCCGAACCGCCCGGAACGGCGTGGCGCAGCCCCGGCGGAGTCGCGTCGGGGGCAGGATCGGGGGCGATGGCAACACCGCAGACACACCCGGCCCGGGCCCGTGACCTGGGCCTCTACCCCGCCACCGCGCGCACCGGTGCCCACAACGCGATCACCGACGTCCCCGGCGTGCGGGTGGGCCACACCACGATCATCCGGGCGCCGAGGATACGCACCGGGGTGAGCGCGATCCGGTTCGGCGACGAGGTGAGCCCGGGGCGAGCGCTGCCGGCCGGGCTGAGCGTGGGCAACGGGTTCGGCAAACTCATCGGCGCCACCCAACTGTCCGAACTGGGACACCTGGAGACCCCGATCGTGCTGACGTCGACGCTGTCGGCGTTCCGGGCCGCCGATGCCCTGCTCACCTGGGTGCTGGACCAGCCCGGCAATGAGCAGGTGCGCACGCTGAACCCCGTGGTGGGCGAGTGCAACGACTCGGTGCTCTCCGATATCAGGGCCCGGCCGGTGCGCCCGGAGCACGTGCATGCCGCCCTGGACGAGGCCGACGACGGCGCGGTTCCCGAGGGCAGCGTGGGTGCGGGCACCGGCCTGGTCGCCCTGGGTTTCAAAGCCGGCATCGGTACCGCCTCCCGGATCATCGAGGTCGACGACGAGCACACCCTGGGTGTGCTGGTGCAGGCGAACTTCGCCGGGGTACTGCGGGTGCACGGCCGGCAGGTACGCCCACCGACACCTTCTGCACCCCAGCCGGATCTGGGCTCGTGCATGGTGGTGCTGGCCACCAGCGCCCCACTGGACGGGCGCCAGCTCTCCCGCCTGGCCGCGCGGGCGGTCTTCGCCCTGGGCCGCCTGGGTGCGGCCTACACCCACGGCTCCGGGGACTACGCGATCGCGGTCTCCACCTCCGCCGGGCGTCTACCACCACCGGATCGGGCGCTGAGCCCGGTGTTCGAGGCCGGACTGGACGCCACCGAGGAAGCGGTCCTGAACGCCTTGGTCGCTGCCGACCCGGTCACCGGCCCAGGCGGGCGCGTGGTGCCGGCGCTCCGGGACGCCCTGGGCTGAGGCGCCCGGTCACCCGCCCGGACGGGAGGGCGCTACGGCCGGTGACTCACGCCGCGGAGCCGCGCGCGCCGTCGTCGGCCGCTTTTGCTTTCTGCTGGCGCTTCTTGGCACGCTCCAGGGCACGGGCGCGCTGGTCACGCGCCTCGGCCTCCAGTTTCTCGGCCCGCTCACTCTCCCGGGTCAGGTTCTCCCCGGACTCGGGATCGAACACGTACAGGGAGTCCGGATTCAGCCACAACTCCGCCACGTCACCGGCGCGTACCCGGCTCACCGCGTCCAGCGCCACCACCACCTGAGGGCGCAGGTTCTCCCCGTCGAGGTCCCGGTCCAGTTCCTCCAACTTGTCGGCCAGGTCGGCATGAGCCTCGAAGGGGATGTAGGCGTAGAGCACCTCCCCGAGCCACTCGGTCACATCCACCTCGGCCTCGAACGTCACGCCCTCGCGCTCGGTGGCTTGCATGACGTCGACATCCTCGAACGCATCGGGCCGGATCCCCACGATGAGCACCTCCCGCTCCCCCACCGCCTTGCGCAGCCGCTCGTCCAGCGGCACCTCCAGCAACGGCAGCCGCAGGGTGTCTCCCTCGACGGTGGCGGGTAGGAAGTTCATCGGCGGGGAACCGATGAAGCCGGCCACGAACAGGTTCATCGGCTCCTCGTACAGCCCGCGGGGGCTGGCCACCTGCTGCAACTCCCCCCGGCGCAGCACCGCCACCCGGTCCCCCAGCGTCATCGCCTCGGTCTGGTCATGGGTGACGTAGACGGTGGTGGTGCCCAGGTTGCGCTGCAGCCGGGCGATCTCGGTGCGCATCTGCCCGCGCAGTTTCGAGTCCAGGTTCGACAGCGGTTCATCGAACAGGAAGGCCTGGGCGTCCCGCACGATCGCCCGGCCCATCGCCACCCGCTGGCGTTGACCACCGGAGAGGTTCGCGGGCTTACGCTCCAGGTGCTCATCGAGCTCCAGCAGCGATGAGGCACGGCGGACCTGCTCATCGATCTCGGTGTCGGTGTGCTCGCCCTTGGTCAGGCGCAGCGGGAAAGCGATGTTCTCGTACACGCTCAGGTGGGGGTAGAGGGCGTAGTTCTGGAACACCATCGCCAGGTCCCGGTCCCGGGGGGCCTTGTCGTTGACCACCTCGTCCCCGATGCGCAACTCCCCCTCGGTGATGTCCTCCAGGCCCACGATCATGCGCAGCAGGGTGGACTTGCCACAGCCGGAGGGCCCGACCAGGATGACGAACTCGCCGTCGGCGATGTCCAGGTCCACGCCGCGCACGGCGGTGAACCCATCGGGGTAGGTCTTGACGACATTGTCGAGGGTGATCGACGCCATCGGAACTCCTCCTCATGTGTGGCTGGTGTGGCCGCGGGACTCAGCCCTTGACGGCGCCTTGGGTCAGGCCGGAGACGATCCGGCGTTGGAAGATCAGCACCACGACCACCACCGGCACCGTCACCACGATCGCCGCGGCCGAGATCGCCCCGGTGGGCTCCTCGAACTGGGAGGCCCCGGTGAAGAAGGACAGCGCCGCCGGCACCGGGCGTGCGGCGGTGGTGGAGGTCAGCGAGATGCCGTAGACGAAATCGTTCCAGGCGATGAAGAAGGCGATGAT
This sequence comes from Pseudactinotalea sp. Z1739, assembly GCF_049725055.1. Next base: position 148,424 of record NZ_JBMPQA010000010.1, read on the forward strand.
CGCGGTGGTGAAGACCCCGGGTGCGGCCAGCGGAACCACCGCTTTACGGAACGCCTGGAAAGGGGTGGCGCCGTCGACCTGGGCGGCCTGCTCCAACTCCCAGGGGATCTGCCGGAAGAACGCCGACAGCGTCCAGATCGAGATCGGCAGCGTCAACGACAGGTAGGGAATGACCAGCCCGGCCCAGGTGTCGTACAGGCCCACCACGCGCCAGAGGTTGAACAGCGGGGTGACGATGGACACGACCGGGAACACCGAGACGGCCAGCGCCGAGGTCAGGATGATCTTCTTGCCGCGGAAGTCCAGCCGGGCGATCGCGTAGGCGCACAGGGTGGCCAGCACCACCGCGATCGCGGTGGCGATGAGCGAGATGCCGATGGAGTTGCGCAGGGCGGGCAGGAACAGGTCCTGGGCGCTGCCTCCGGGGGCCAGGATCTCGGCGTAGTTCTCCCAGGTCCACTCCCGGGGCAGCAGCGTGCCGGAGAACAGCCCGGCCTGGGTCTTGAACGAGGTCATCAGGATGGAGAAGACCGGGAACAGCGACCAGACCAGCACCAGCACGGTGGCGACGGCCCAGCCGACCTTGGCCTTCGTCGTCATACCCATCAGTCGTCCCCCTTCCCGCCGGACAGATCCACGCGGAACCCCTTGATCGCGATGAAACTGATCAAGAGCACGCTGAGGAACAGCAGCACCGAGATCGCCGAACCCATCCCGATCTCCAGGCGTCCGATCGAGGTGTTATAGGCCAGCAGGGACAGCGCCTCGGTGTTGTTGGCGCCGCCGGTCATGATGAAGATGTTGTCGAAGATCCGGAACGCCTCCAGCGCCCGGAACAGCACCGCGACCATGATTGCGGCCTTCATGTTCGGCAGGGTCACCTTGCGCAGCACCTGCCTGGACCGGGCCCCGTCGACCTTGGCGGCCTCCTCCAGTTCCCCGGGCACCTGGGCCAGACCGGCCAGCAGCAGCAGGGAGATGAACGGTGTCGTCTTCCACACCTCCGACAGCACGATCACGAACAGCGAAGGCCATTGGGAGGCGAACCAGTTGAAGCCATCGTCGATGCCGGGCACCCAGCTGAACCAGTTGTTGATGTACCCGGTGTTGATGTCGAAGGCATAGAAGAATGCGAACGCCGAGACCACGGTGATGATCCCGTAGGGCACCAGGATCGCGGTCCTGACGATCCCGCGCAGGCGCTTGATCGCCCGGTGCATGATCATCGCCAGGGCGAAGCCGAGCACCAACTCGATCGCCACCGTGGTGACCGTGATGAACAGGGTCACCAGCATCGAACGCCAGAAGGCCCAATCGGTCAGGATCACCGCGTAGTTGTTCAGCCCGATGAACTCCCGTTCGTCCGGGGCGGTCAACCGCAGCGAGAACAGCGAGTCGAAGGTGGCCTGACCGATCGGATAGAGCGTCACGAGCAGCATCAGGCCGAAGGCAGGGCCGGCCAGCCACCAGCCCAGCCGCGCCTCGGAGCGGGTCCGGTCGGAGGCACGTTTCTTACGGGGCCCCTCCTGGCTCTGGTCCCTCGGACGGGTCGTGGCCGATGCGCTCACAGCAACCGCTCCCCTCGCAGCACCTCGGTGATGAACTGCTGGGAACTGCCCGGGGTGATCTCCGGGTCGACCCCGGAGACCGGGTGCCAGGTGGTCTGCAGCCCGATCGAGATCTCGTTGTAGAAGGGGGTCTGCGGGCGCGGGGCAGCCTGTTCCAGGGAGTCCCGGATCACATCTGCCATCGGGAACTCCTCCTGCACCCGTTCGTCCTCGTAGGCCTCGATCGCCGAGGGCGGGTTGCCGTTGGTGACGAAGTACTCGGCCTGGTGCTCGGGCTGCACGATGCAGGCCACCGCCTCCCAGGCCTCCTCGATGTTGCTGGAGAAGGCACCCACGCCGAGGTTGATGCCCCCGACCGGCGGTGCTGATTCGGTATCGGCGTCCATGCGCGGGTAGGCGGTCCAGGCGAGGTCGTCGATGACGTCGGACTCCGCGTCCATCATCGCCGGGTATACGAACGGCCAGTTCACCATGAACGAGCCACGGTCTCCCTGGAACAGGTTCATCGAGGCGTTCTCATCGGCGGTGGGCAGCCCCGGGCCGCCCAGACCCTCCGAACCGATCCGGCTGACCACCTCGGCGGCCTGCCGCCCGGCCTCGGAGTCCAGGTCCAGTTCCAACTCGTCCGAGGTGGCCTCGGGGTTGGTCAGGATCTCTCCCCCGGCGGAGGCCACCAACGCGTTGATCCACACGGTCAGGGACTCCGCACGGGCCCCCTGCACCCCCAGGTACAGGTCGTTCTCGGCGGCCGCCTCGATCAACTGCTCCCAGGTGACCGGTTCGCTCATGTCCAACCCGGCCTCCTCGGCGACGGATTCGCGGTACCAGAGCAACTGGGTGTTGGCCCAGAAGGGGACGGTGACCAGTTCGTCCTCCCAGGTCGCCGAGTCGATCGCGCCCTGAACCACGCCGTCGGTGTCCTGCAGTTCCTCGGGCACTTCGGCCAGGAAGCCCGGTTCGGCCATCTCGGGGATGAACGGGGGGTCCAGGCTCATGATGTCGATGGAGGCGTCCTGGGCGGCCAGGCGGCGGGCCAGTTGTTCGCGCTGATCGGAGGCTTCCCGGGGCAGCAGGGCGGTCTGGATCACGTAGGCGCCGTCGGATTCCTCGGTGCAGGTCTGGGCGATCTCGGCCTGGCCCCCGTCGTCGGGGTTGATGTACCAGGTCAGCGTCGGTGGCCCGGAGTCGTCGGCGCAGGCCGCCAGCGACATCACCACGGCAACGGCCAGCAGCGGACCCACCACACGGACTCGGGACACGTGGCCTCCTTGCGCTCCCCCATACGATGACGTCTGCTCACCCAACAACCAGACGTGCGTGCCTGCAACTCGAACGAGCAGAGCCGCTGGTGGGGGTTGGGATCCGGCGCGGCGGTATTCTGCTCGGTGCGCCCCCGTAGCTCAATGGATAGAGCAACGGCCTTCTAATCCGTAGGTTGCAGGTTCGAGTCCTGCCGGGGGCACCCAACGCACGTCGACCTCGGGATCTCGCAGCATCTCGAAGGGCCGGGCGTTCTCGACGCGCAGCTTGTCGTGGTGGGCGTCGAGTCGGCGGTCCACCTGGTCGAGCTCGCCGGTGATGCGGTCTTGCTCGAGTTCCTTGCAGACGCCCGCGGCCGCCAGGTCACCTCCTGACCCAGCACTCAAGCCGGGCCCGTCGGCCGGGACGCCAGAATCCCCAGGGCCCCGCCAGCCCGCCCAATCGCGTCGGACATCGACTGCTGCCCTCCTGACTTGGGCATGTGGCGGCACCTCTCACGAGCCAGACCCGCGCGGAGTTCGCCTACCGCTCCATCCGGCTCACACCTCCAGATTCTACGAAAACTCGACCATTCGGACGCCGTCTACACCGGCGATCTGTCCCCAGTAGTCCATCTGAAGCGGCATCTCAGCGGGAAGGGTGGGTCTGAGCGTTGAAGCGGGCGGCTGCCGGTATGGAGTCGATTGCGAAGGTCACATGCCCCACCGGCACCTTGCCCCCCACTGCATCGGCCACTCTCGCCGCGTCGGGCAACTCGAAGCCTCCGCACAACTCGATCAGTGAGACGTTCTCCTCCTCCACCAGGCGGCGCGCCGTCTCGGGGGCATCCGCCGGCGATGGAACGGGGACCAGGACTCGGAGGCAGCCACATCAGACCCGCCGGCGCGCTGCTCGCCGCGGGGTGATCCCGGCCCAGGTCAGGTCAGGTCAGGTACGCCTCGGCCAGCAGTTCGACCGAACGCAGCCGATCGTCCACTCGAGGTCCCTGGTGGGCGATCATCAGTTCGTCCGCGCCGGTCTGCTCGGCGAACTCCGCCACCTTCTGCTCCACCACGTCCGGTGTTCCGACTGCGCTGTAGGTCATCATCTGGTGCAGGTGCTGGGCCTTCGGTGACCTCAGCAGCGCGTCGGCCTGCTCGTCGGTGAACTCGGCCCCCGGGCGCAGCAGGAGCGCCACCCGGCTGCGCATGACTTCCTGCAACTGACGCTCGGCGTCGGCCTGGTCATCAGCGGCGATGACGTTGTAGGCGGCGATGACATAGGGCTCGGCGAGTTGCTCCGATGCCGTGAACTTGCTGCGGTACAGCGCGATCGCCTCGTGCAGAGCCGCCGGGGCGAAGTGCGAGGCGAAGGCGTAGGGCAGGCCGAGGACGGCGGCCAGTTCCGCGCCGAACAGCGAGGATCCCAGGATGTACAGGGGCACGTCGGTGCCCTTGCCGGGATAGGCGTCCACGTCGGCGATGCGGCTCTCGCCCCGCAGGTAGGCCTGCAGTTCCAGGACGTCCTGGGGGAAGGACTCCGCCGAGGCGGGGTCGCGGCGAAGCGCACGTAGGGTGTTCTGGTCGGTGCCCGGGGCGCGGCCCAGGCCGAGGTCGATCCGGCCGGGGTGGAGGGTCTCCAGGGTGCCGAACTGCTCAGCGATCAGCAACGGCGCGTGGTTGGGCAGCATGATGCCGCCCGAGCCCAGCCGGATCGAGCCGGTGTGGGCGGCGACGTGCGCGATGAGCACCGAGGTCGCCGAGGACGCGATCGCGGCCATGTTGTGGTGCTCGGCGTACCAGACCCGCTGGTAGCCGGTCTCCTCCGCCTTCTGGGCCAGCGCCACGGTTCCGGCCAGTGACTCGGCAACGGTCTGACCACGGGCAACGGTGGCAAGGTCGAGGATGGAGAGCGGCAGCGGCATCGGGCACCTTTCACAGACGGGGCGGCGCCGACTGGCACCGCCAATGGGGACAACCGATCGAGTCCCGGCTTTCATCCCACCGCACCCCCGGGCTCGTGCGGACGGGTCCGATCACTCCTGATCGGGAGCGTGTGTCTGCAGGAAGGCGTAGACCTCGGAGTCGTCCACACCCGGGAACGTCCCGCCCGGCAGGGCCTGCATGATGTGGGTGTGCAGTTTGGCACTCGGCCAGGAGGAGGTCCGCCACCGCTCGGCCAGAGCAGGCTCTGGCTCACGACAGCAACTCAGGTCCGGACAGCGCGAGACCGACCTGGAGGTGGCATCCCTGCCCCGGAACCATTTCGCGTCGGCGAAGGGCACACCGATGGTGATGGAGAAGTCACCGCCGGCGCCGGTACCGATCTGGGCGGTGCACCAGAACGTCCCGGAGGGAGTGTCGGTGTACTGATGGAACTCCCCCGGCCGGTCGGCGTGATCGAACACGGTCCGGGAGGTCCAGTACCGGCACACCAGTTGCCCCTCGATCGCACCGGTCACGTCGGTGGGGAAGGTGACGTCATCGTTCTCATATCCCTTGTACAACGTCCCGTCCCGCCCCACCCGGGCGAAGTGCACCCGGATCCCCAACTGAGAGGTAGCCAGGTTCGTGAACCGGTGCGCCGCACCCTCGTGGGTCACCCCGAACGCATCGCGCAGGTCCTCGATGGACAACTCCCGGTCCTTCTTGGCGGAGGTGAGGAACTGGACCGCTTGGTGGCGGGGCATCAGCACCGCGGCGGCGAAGTAGGTGATCTCCTGACGCTGGCGAAGGAAGTGCGCATACGTACTCGGCTGGGTGTGTTCCAGCACCCGGTGCGCCAGCGCCTGCAGTGCCAGGGAGCGCAGCCCGTGCCCGCCGGGGATGGACTGCGGCGGCAGGTAGATCCGGCGGTTCTCCAGGTCCGTGACGCTACGGGTCGACGACGGTAGGTCCCTGGCGTAGTGCAGCGTGAACCCGAGGTGGTCGGCCATCCGCTCCACGGTGCGGTGCGTGACCGGGCCGGCGGTGTAACCGACCGCGGAGAGCAGACTCTCGGCGGCCTCCTCGATCTCGACCAGGTAGTTGTCCCGCGCGCGCATGTCCCGGCGCAGTTCGGTGTTGGCGCGACGGGCCTCCTCCGGGGTGGCACTGGCCTCGTTGGAGCGGCGGGCCAGTTCGCCGTGCAGACCCACCAGCGCCTCCAGGGCCTCCATCGGGAGTCTGCGCCCGGGACGCACGGTGGGTAGCGCCAGTGCCCGGTACAGCGAGCCGCGCTGGGCAGCGTCCAGTTCGATCTCCAGGGCGTCGCGTCGGCTCGGCGGTGACTCATCGAGCAGGTCGGCCACCGTGGTGCCCAGGGCCTCGGCCAAGGTGCGCAGCAGGGTCAGGCGGGGCTCCCGGTGGCCGTTCTCGATCAGCGACAACTGGCTGGCGGCCACGCCGACCTGGGCGGCCACCTGATCCAGCGTCAAGCCGGCCGCGGTGCGGAAGTGCCGGATGCGGCGCCCGACGGTCAGGACAGTGTTTCCCGCTCTGGTCGCGGATGTGAGGGACATTTCCTCACTATAGCGAAAGAAGCGTCGTTCTTTCACGAACGTTGGCGTAGAAGTACGGCACAACGTTGTCCAGGCTCGGGTCATGGCCAGTCCGGCCGATAAGGCAGCCCGCACCGATCCAAGGAGACGACGATGACCATGACCGCGAGCGAACACCGCACCGGAACCGACCTGACGGACACCAACGGTGCCCCCCAGCCGGACGGAGCAGGAGCGGACCCCGCCCAGGAGTTGCGCCATCGGTGGGCCACCGAGCCCCGCTGGGCCGGGGTGCGCCGCGAGCACACCGCCGAGGACGTCATCGCCCTGCGCGGGCCGGTGGTCGAAGAGCACACCCTGGCCCGCCTCGGGGCGGAGCGGCTGTGGGACCTGCTGCACACCACCGACTACGTCAACGCGCTGGGCGCGCTGACCGGCAACCAGGCGGTGCAGATGGTCAAGGCGGGCCTGCAGGCGATCTACCTGTCCGGCTGGCAGGTCGCCGCCGATGCCAACCTGGCCGGGCAGACCTACCCCGACCAGTCGCTCTACCCGGTCAACTCGGTGCCGGCGGTGGTGCGCCGCATCAACAACGCCCTGCTGCGGGCCGGGCAGATCGCCCACGCCGAGGGCGCCGAGAGCCAGCACTTCCTCGCCCCGATCGTCGCCGATGCCGAGGCGGGCTTCGGCGGCCCCCTGAACGCCTTCGAGTTGATGAAGTCCATGATCGCCGCCGGTGCGGCCGGAGTGCACTTCGAGGACCAACTGGCCAGTGAGAAGAAGTGCGGCCACCTGGGCGGGAAGGTGCTGGTGCCCACCGCACAGCACATCCGCACCCTCGGTGCCGCCCGGCTGGCCGCGGACATCAGCGACGTGCCCACCCTGGTCATCGCCCGAACCGACGCCCTGGCCGCGACCCTGATCACCTCCGACGTGGACGAGCGCGATCAGCCCTTCCTCACCGGCGAGCGCACCGCCGAGGGCTTCTTCCACACCCGTGCCGGTGAGGAGACGGCGATCGCTCGCGGGCTGGCCTACGCCCCCTATGCGGACCTGCTGTGGGTGGAGACCGGAACCCCGGACCTGGGCTTCGCGCGCCGGTACGCCGAGGCCATCCAGGCCGAGCATCCGGGCACCATGCTGGCCTACAACTGCTCGCCGTCGTTCAACTGGAGGGCCGCGTTGGATGAGAACCAGATCGCCCGGTTCCAACGCGAACTGGGCGCGATGGGTTACTCCTTCCAGTTCATCACCCTGGCCGGGTTCCACGCCCTGAACCACTCCATGTTCGAACTCGCCCACGGTTACGCCCGTACCGGGATGAGCGCCTACGCCGCGCTTCAGCAGGCCGAGTTCGCCGCCGCCGAGCGCGGCTACACCGGCGTCAAGCACCAGGCAGAGGTCGGCACCGGGTACTTCGACCGGGTGGCCACCGCACTCAACCCCACCTCCCAGACGCTGGCGCTGACCGGCTCGACCGAAGAGGAGCAGTTCTGATGAGTACCCCCACGATGTCGCCAACGACCCAGCCGCCGCCGGCCGCACACCCCGGCGCCAACCCGGCCACGCCGTCGGTGCAGATCAGCGGACCGCCGGTGCCCGAGGCCGGGACCGTTCTCACCCCCGGGGCCCAGGACACGGTGGCGCAGTTGCACCGCCGGTTCGGCCGTCGTCGTCATACCTTGCTGAAGGCCAGGGTGGCGCGCCAGGAGCGCATCGCAGCCGGTGAGGGCCTGGGCCTACTGGACCAGACCCGCACGGTGCGCGAGGACCCCACCTGGCAGGTTGCCCCGCCGGGACCGGGGTTGGCACGCCGCACGGTGGAGATCACCGGGCCGGTGAGCCGTTCCATGGCGATCAACGCCCTGAACTCCGGGGCCGATGTGTGGATGGCCGACCTGGAGGATGCCACCTCCCCCACCTGGGCGAACCTGATGGCCGCCCAACTCAACCTGATCCGGTTCACCACCGGGCAACTGGACTTCACCTCCACGGCCGGCAAGGCCTACCGGGTGGGGCCGAACCCGCCCACCGTGATGATGCGCCCGCGCGGATGGCACCTGCCCGAGAAGAACCTGCTCATCGACGGCGAGCACCCCGCAGCGGCACTGGTCGACATCGGGCTGTACTTCCACCACTGCGCCCATGCTCTGATCGAGCGCGGCCAGGGCCCCTACTTCTACCTGCCGAAACTGGAGTCACACCTGGAGGCACGCCTGTGGAACGAGGTCTTCTGTTTCCTCCAGGACCGTTACGGCATCCCCCGTGGCACAGTGCGGGCCACCGTGCTGGTGGAGACCCTGCCGGCGGCACTGGAGATGGAGGAGATCCTGTATGAACTGCGCGAGCACTCCGCCGGGCTGAACGCCGGGCGGTGGGACTACATCTTCTCCATCATCAAAACCCTGCGCAGCAGGGGCCGCGAGGCCGTCCTGCCCGACCGTGCAGCGGTCACGATGACCACGCCGTTCATGCGTGCCTACTGCGAACGCATGGTCGCTCTCTGTCACAAGCGTGGCGCCCACGCGATCGGGGGCATGAGCGCCTACCTGCCCAGCCGCACCGATCGGCCCGCGGCGCTCAGGGCGCTGCAGCGGGTCCGGGCGGACAAGGCCCGGGACGCCGAGGACGGTTTCGACGGCGGCTGGGTGGCCCACCCGGGGCTGGTTGACACCGCACGCGACGCCTTCGGCCCGGCGCTGCGCGGCCGGGACCACCAGCTCGAGCGGCAGCGCGAGGACTTCCTCGACCCGGGTGACCTGCTGGAGCTGCACACCGCCGGCAGCGGCGTGACCTACGAAGGGTTGCGCTCCAACATCGCCGTGTCGCTGCGGTACCTGCAGGCCTGGCTGCAGGGCCAGGGCGCGGTCGCGATCGACCACCTGATGGAGGATGCCGCCACCGTGGAGATCGCCCGCACCCAGGTGTGGCAATGGGTGAACCAGGCCGTGCGCCTGGAGGAGGGCCTGGATGTCACCACCGAGCTGGTGGAGCGCCTCATCGGCAACGAGGCTGCCCGGATCTCCCGCGAGATCGCCGACGAGGGTGGCGGTGACGGATCGTCCAATCGTCTCGACGAGGCCATCGAACTCTTCCGGGAGGTGGCACTGGGCGAGGAGTTCGAGGAATTCTTCACCCTGCGCGGCTACGCCCGCTACCTGTGAGCACCGGGCTCGCCCGGGCGAGCCACGCCGTCGGCCCCGCCTGCCTCGGCCGGGGCCGACGGCGCCGAGATGGGCCGGTTTCATCGGTCTCATCCCGACGTTAGGGTGCCTCCATGACGACGTGGGACCTGGGTCATGGCGTGGTGCAGTTGCCCGACGGGCGCCGCGTCCGGGGCATCGGGCGGCTCCAAGCCCGCGGCGATGCGCCCGAGCCGGAGGTGGCCCTGTACCTGCTCGAGGCCGACCCGGGCACCCAGGCGTGGGAGCACCTGTGGATCGAATGGCCCGACTTCTCCCTGCCGGTCAGCACCCCTGATGCGGTGGCGACGCTGCGCCGGATCCATGAGGTGATGGCGAGCCATCGGGTGGAGATCTCCTGCGCCGGTGGCACCGGACGCACCGGCACCGCCCTGTCGGTCCTGGCGATCATGAGTGGGGTCCGGGCCGAGGACGCGGTGGCCTGGGTGCGCCGGCACTACCGACCGCGCGCGGTGGAGACCGCCGAGCAGGAGCGATGGGTCCTCAGGACCGCGACCGCTTATCTCGAAACCGGACCACGACCGGACCCACCAGCACCCCGCTAGTCACGGTACGACGGTTCTCGACTCTCTCGCTGAGACTTCCATCTCACGATGTGAGCGGATCGGGGTGACCAAGACGTCACCACCGGCGGCCTCCCTAGTGTTCCTCGACAGGCGGTCCGGGCAACTCCGGTGTCGCTGCCCCGAACCGACACCGAGAGGTCTTCCATGAGCACTCCCGACGCACCCGAGCCCACCCCGTCGGAGCTGTCCGAGCCGACCGAGCAGACCCGCGGCTCGAGCCGGAAGAGCCTGACCACCGGCATCGCCTTCGTGGCCGTGGCCGCAATGGCCGCCACCGCCGGCGCGCTGATCGCCGGCGGCGGCTCCGAGGCCGACGCCAGCAGCGAGACAGCCGAGCAAACCGCGTCGGCCGCGAGCGATTCCGTCGCCGACGCAGAGGTGGCCTCGACCACCGTCACGAGCTTCGCCGTCGGGGAGCACCGCGGCTTCGACGATGTGCACCAGGGCGGCGATGAAGACCTGGAGAACGTCCTGGTCTCCACCGACTGGCTGGCCGATCGTATCGATGAGGGCCTGGCCGAGAACGACATCGTGCTCATCGACGTCAGCGAGAATCTGCCCACCTCCGAACTCACCGCCTACGTCGACGGGCACATCCCCGGCGCGCAGTACGTCGACTGGACAGGAGAGTTCGTCCAGCCCAACACCCGCGAGTTCCTGGACGCCGACGAGATCACCGATCTGCTGCAGGGCCTGGGCCTGAACACCGACTCCTCCCTGGTCATCTACGGGGACAACAACAACTGGTTCGCCGCCTACGCCGCCTGGGTGTTCAACCTCTACGGCGTACCCGATGTTCGGCTGGTCGACGGCGGGCTGAAGAAGTGGGAGCAGGTCGAAGGGCGCGAACTGGTCCAGGAGGTCCCCGAGCGCGAACGCGGCGACTTCGTGGCCAAGCCGCAGAACTTCGACATCCGCGCCTTCCAGCCCGACGTGCTCGACGTCGTCGAGGGTGAGGCCAACGCCACCCTGATCGACATCCGCTCCGAAGGGGAGTACAACGGCGAGATCGGCGTTGACCCGGCGATCTTCGACGGTGAGGGCGCCGCGGTGTGGGGTCACATCCCCGGGGCGGTGAACGTGGCGTGGGGTGACATCGTGAACGAGGACGGCACCTACAAGAGCGCCGAGGAGATCCGCACCATCTACACCGAGGCCGGGGTGGACTTCTCCGAGCCGATCATCACCTACTGCCGCATCGGTGAGCGTGCCAGCCACACCTGGTTCGCTCTCAGCCAGATCCTGGGCGCCGAGGTGGCCGTGTACGACGGCTCCTGGTCCGAGTGGGGCAACTCCGTCGGGGTGCCGGTGACGAACAACACCGGTGAGCGCGGCGGGTTGTGGGGCCAGAGTTGAGCAGTTCCGGTTCGCCCGCCGCGTCGGCCGCCGTTGAGGCGGCCGACGACGGCGGTGCCAGCGGGGCGCCGGACGCGCCAGTTGCCGGGGACGGGGCGGGCGCGTCCACGGGGGTCCGATGGACACGGGCTGACACGGTCCGCACCACCATCGCGGTGGCGATCGCGCTCACGCTGCTGGGTACCGCCTGGTGGCTCGGCGCCACCCGGGGCGCGGGCGTCGGTGGCTCCAGCGCCTCGTTCGCGCTCTTGGCCGGCGCGGGACTGGGCATCCTGTTCGAACGCGGCCGGTTCTGCTTCTTCTGCATCTTCCGCGATGCCTTCGAGGAGAAGAACACCCGCGGGGTCTACTCGGTCCTGACCGCCCTGGCGGTGGGCACGGTGGGCTACGTGCTGATCTTCTCCATCCGCATGCCCGACCCCACCTCCGGAAACCTGCCCGGCCAGGCCCACATCGGGCCGGTGAGCCTGGCGCTGGTGGCCGCCGGCCTGGCCTTCGGGCTCGGGGTGGTGATCTCCGGTGGGTGCATCGCCGGGCACCTGTACCGCCTGGGAGAGGGCAGCCTGCGCGCCCTGCCCGCGCTGGCCGGCGCAGTGGGCGGGTTCGGGCTGGGCTTTGCCACCTGGAACCCGATCTACACCCACGCCATCGCCGGTGCGCCGGTTCCGTGGCTGCCCTCCGGTGGCGGCTACGGGATCGCGACGGTGCTGCAACTGGGCGTGCTGGTACTGATCGGCGTGTGGCTGCTGCGCTGGAACCCGCCAACGCCGGCCCGCCCGGCCACGCGGGTCACCGCGCAGACCGTGCACCGGTCGGTGTTCGTCAACCGCTGGCCGGCGCTGGCCACCGGCGCCGGTGTGGGCGTGATCGGGTTCCTGGCGTTCCTGCGCGATCAACCGCTGGGAGTCACCTCCCAGCTCTCCGGCCTGACTCGCACCGGTCTGGATTCGGCCGGGCTACTCCCCCATACCCTGCTCGGCCTGGACCAGACCCTGCGCGGCTGCGTGGCCCTGGTGGTGGACACGATCACCTCCAACGGCTGGCTGGTGGCGGGCATCGTCGCTGGTTCCCTGGCAGCGGCCCTGCCCGGACGCAGGTTCAGCATCGAACCCCTGACCCTGCGCGGCACCGGAACCGCCGTGGTCGGCGGGGTGTTACTGGGGTGGGGCGCGATCATCGGCTTGGGCTGCACGGTGGGGGTGTTCCTGTCCGGAACCCAAGCCCTGGCGGCCTCCGGCTGGGTGTTCGCCGCCGCCGTGGTGGCCGCACTCGGGATCGGCTTCCGGCTCGGCCTGCACCGGGTCTGAGAGCTGTCAGGCGATGTGCGAGCCGCCGTTGACGTCATAGGTGACGCCGGTCAGGTACCCGGCCTCGGGGCCGAGCAGGAACGCGATGACGTGGGCGACGTCCTCCACGGTGCCCACCCTGCCCACGGGCAGGTCCTTGAGCATCCCTTCCTTGCGCTCATCGGTCAGGCGCCCACCCATGATGTCGGTGTCGATGGAGCCGGGCGAGACGGAGTTGGCGGTAATACCCAGGGGGCCGAGTTCGCGCGCCAGCGTTTTGGCCAGCCCGATCACCCCCGCCTTGGATGCGGCGTAGGCGGCCAGGCTGTAGACCGCGCCACCCCGCTGGGCCGAGGTGCGGCCGATGCCACGCTCGGAGCCGGCGCCGGTGACGATCGCCGTGGCCTGGCTGGGGAAATCCTCGGCCGGATAGGGGGAAAGCATGGTCCGATGACCTCCTTGGTACACGGCAACCATTGCGCTGCCCGGTCCATCGAATATACGGATCCGCTCCGTGTGGCACCACAATGGAGGTCGAGCCAGTGCCCCCTGATCACGAACCGGGAGAAGACCGATGAGGACCACGCCCACGGGAGCAGCACGATCGCGGTCCGGCCAAGCCCCGGTGGCGGTGCTGGGCCTGGGTGTGATGGGGGCGCCGGTGGCGCGCAACCTGGTCGGCGCCGGTTACGACGTCACGGTCTGGAACCGCTCGCCCGGACCGGCGTCGGACCTGGAGTCCGTCGGCGCCACACGGGCACGGACACCCCACGACGCGGCCGCGCCCGTGGTCCTGTCGGTACTGCCGGACGTGGCCCAACTGCGCACGCTGCTGTTCGGGCCGGAAGGGCTGCTGGCCGGCCTGGCGGGGCTGGACCGTACGCGCCTGGTGGTGATGAGCACCACCTCCCCGGGTGAGGTCCGGGCGTTGGCCGCGGATCTGGACGAGTACGACGTCGGGGTGGTCGATGCTCCGATGAGCGGCGGCGACAAGGGGGCACGTGAGGCGACCATGAGCATCATGATGGGCGGTTCCGAAACGGACACCGAGGCCGTCCGGCCCGTGCTGGAGACGGTCGGTGGCACCGTGCTGCGGATGGGGGGACTCGGGACGGGTTCGCTGATGAAGTTGTGTAACCAGGTGATCGTCGCCGGAGCGCTGGCCGCGACCTCCGAAGCGCTGGCGATGGCCGAGCGTGGTGGTCTGGACCTGGAAGACGCCGTGAGCATTCTCTCCGGTGGGCTGGCCAACAGTGCCGTGCTCGAACTCAAACAGCAGAAGTTCCTCACCGGCGACTACTCCCTGGGCGGGAGCGCCGCCAACCAGCTCAAGGACCTGCGCTACGCGATGCAGACGTTCATGGCCGAGGCCACCCCCAGCCCGATGACCGCGCTCCTCACCCAACTCTTCCTCGAGGTCGAACGGCGCGGGTGGGGCGAGCAGGACCACGCTGTGGTCTTCGAACTGTTCCGCACCGGGTACAACAATTCCCCGGCCTCGCGGGCGGGGACCGAAACGTGACCGGGGCTGATCCCGGACCGCTCAGCGTCCCCCTCCCCTGCGGACCCGAGACCCCGTTGCGCCCGCTCCTGGCTCGCCGGAGGTCGGTGAGGTCCTTCCCGGAGGTCGCGCTGGGGATCGCTGACGTCGGCGGCGCACTGCGGCACGCCGCCGGCCGGGTCACAGGCGCCGCACACGCCAGCGCACGCGCGCAGTACCTGGTGACCGCGACGGCGATCATCGGGCAGGTACGGGGTCTGGCCCCCGGGGCCTACGAGTACGACGGCGCGGTGCACCGGCTCACGATGCGCGCCTGCGATGATCACCGCGAACGGCTCGCACGCGCCACCGTGGATGCGTCGTGGGCAGCCCACTGCCCGATGCTGGTGCTCCTGAGCACACGTGCCGAGCATGCCGACGGCTACTTCGCCGAGCTCGGCCCCGGACAGGGCGAGCGGTTCGCCTGGCTCGAGGCGGGTCTGATCGCCCAGAACCTCTACCTGTGGGCCTCGGCCACTGGGCATGGCACCGTGTTCATCGGCGGGCTGGATCGGCCCGCGATGGCGGATGCGGCGGCCCCCCTGCTGCCCGCCGGTCACACCGTCCTGGGCATCATGCCGCTGGGCCACCTGGCCGAGTGAGCACATGGCGCCGGGCGGCCCGATTGCCCTGTGAGGGAGCGATCAGGCCTCCTCGCCCGCCCGGCTATCCGGTTCGGTGGGGGTCAACTGGTCGAAAGTGAGCCGCCGCAAGGGTGCCCGGGACAGATAAGCGGCCCTTGCGATCGCCGAGGTGGCCACCGCCGAGGTGGTGAGTTGGAAGACCACGATCGCCGCTACCTTTACCCCGTTGGACAACCCGGGCTGCAGGCACAGTGCCCCGACCACGACCAGCGCGACACCCAGCCCCGCCGCGGTGCCGACCGCCGAGATCCTGCTGTAAGCATCGAAGAACTGGAACAGCCCGAGACCGGCCACCGCGAACAGCACGGTGCCGGCCAGGATGAGCACCTGCCCGATGATCTCCCACACGGTCATCGCCTCCCCCTGGTCAGGGCACGGGCCAGGGACAGCGCCGAGAGGAAGCCGACGAGCGAGGCGATCAGCAGCAGGTCGAACGTGGCGATCGAGCCCGAGCGCACCCCGATCAGGGCGATCAGGCCCAGCACGGAGAACATCAGCAGGTCCGCCGCTACCGCCCGGTCGGCGTTGCTCGGGCCCTGCAGCATCCTGATCGTGGCAGCCAGCGCCACCAGCACCAGGACCACGATGGCCACATCCAACCCGATCATGTGCCCACCCCCTTGCGTCGCATCGCCCACAACAACCACGACTCCATCTGCGTGAGGTCCCCGGCAAGGTCCTCTGCCGAGGTGTTGTACATCCCGTGCACGTACAGCGTGCGGGTGCCGTCATCGGTGACGTGAGTTCCCATCGTCAGCGTGCCCGGGGTCAGGGTGATGATCACCCCGAGCAGGGTGACCTCCAGGTTCGTCCCGCACCGGGTCCGCAATTCCACCACGCCGGGGGTGGAGCCCTGCCCGGGGGTGACCACATCGCGCACCACCGCCAGGTTGGCGGTGATCACCGCCCATGCGAACCAGAACAAGAACACCACGATGCGCACCGGCCAGGTCAACCAACTCATGAGTTCCGCACCGCCTCCACATAGGCGGAGGTGTCGGACAGGTTGCCCGCGGCCACCTCCGCCAACGACAGCAGCGCCTCCCCACCCACACCGAGTGCGGAGGTCACCGCAGCCAGCGCGAGCGCGGGCAGCGTCAGGCGCAGCCCGACACGACCGATGACGGCGGAACGCGTCTTCGTCGCCGTCCCACCAGCGGCGGTGGCCGGCTCAGGCCCCTCAGCGGCAGGTGCAGCGCCCACCCGGGCAGGTCCGTCGTCATCGGCCTTACCCCAGAACATTCCCGACCAGATCTTCAGCATCGACAGCAACGTGACCAGGCTGACCACCACCATCGCAACGGCCGCGGCCACCTGCCCGGCATCGATGGAGGCCAGGATAAGGCTGTATTTGGCGACGAATCCGGAGAACGGGGGCAGTCCGGCCAGGGACAGCGCCGCGATGAAGAACGCCACCGCGAGCACCGGGTCGCGCCTGGCCACCCCACCGACCTTCCCGAGGCGGTCGGTGCCGTAGGTGGCCTCCACCGCACCGACGGACAGGAACAGCGAGGCCTTCACGATCATGTGGTGCAGCAGGTAGAAGATACCCGCGGTCAGCCCCAGCGGTCCGAACAGGGCCACGCCCATGAGGATGTAGCCGATCTGGCTGACCATGTGGAACGCCAGCACGGTGCGGCCCCGGGTCTCCCCCACCGCGCCCATCACGCCGATGACCATCGTCAGGGTGAAGGCGACCACCCCGACCCACAGGTACCGCTCGTCGCCGTCGAACAGGACCGCGTAGATCCGGTAGATCGCATAGATCGCCACCTTCGTGTGCAACCCGGAGAACAGGGCGTTGATTGCCGGCGGCGTGGCGGGATAGGCCCGGGCCAGCCACCCGTGCACCGGAACCACCGCGGCCTTGATCGACAGGGCGAGCAGGGCCACGGTCGCCCCGATCGCCACGGTCCCGTTCTCGGCGGCCAGGCCGGCCAGTTCAGCCATGGTGACCGTCCCCGCCACCCCGTAGATCAGTGCGACCGCGGCCAGCAACACGGTGGAGGTGAGCAGGTTGACCGTCACATACAGCCGGGCCCCGGAGATCTGGCGCAGCCCCCCGCGCCCGGGCGCCGCCAGCACGAACAGGGCGTAGGAGGGCAGCAGCATGACCTCGATGAACACGAACAGGTTGAACAGGTCCCCGGTCAGCAGCGCACCGTTCACCCCGGCCACCAGCACCAGCACCATGGGGGCAAGGAACTTCGAGCGCCCCACCTGGGTGAGCAGCGCGAACCAGGAGCAGACCAGTGCCAACAGCCCCGTGACGGTCAGCATCAGCGCCGAGAACGCATCGGCCACGAACGGAATGGAGATACCGAACGGCCAGTCGGCAACTCCGTGGGCGAGCACGGCGCCGCCGGAGGTGGCTGCCACGACCGCGACCGCGAAGCCGGTCAGGCCCGCCAGGCTCACCAGCAGGGTCACCTGGTGCAACCGCACCCGGTGGGGCAGGGTGATGAGGATGCCGCCGGTGAGCAGCGGCACCGCAACGAAGAGCGTCAGTAGCGTCGTCATCATCGCGGCTGCACCCCCCGGGCGGGTGCGCCGCCGGGGTCGGCCCCAGCGGTGGCCCCGGCGCGCCCGGCGTCCCCGTCGTCCTCGGCGCTGCCGGCGTCCCCGTCGTGCTCGGCACTGCCGTCGTCGTCGGCGTCATCGGGGATGGAGTCGTGGGTATCGTCCGCCCGGCGCCCGGCGACGGCCAGCATCAGCATCACGATGGTGATGGAGAAGGCGATGACGATCGCGGTCAGGACGAACGCCTGCGGGAGCGGGTCGGCCACGGTGGCCGGGTCCAGGTCCCCACCGATGGGTTCGGCACGCTGGCTGGTGCCACCGGCGGCGAAGAGGATCAGGTTCGCTCCGTGGGAGAACAGGATGAAGCCCAGGATCACCCGGAACATCTCCCGTTGCAGGATCAGGTACACCGCCCCGGCGATCAGCAGGCCGGCAGTCAGGGCCAAGGTCATGACCGCTCCACCTCCCCGGCAGCGACTGGCGCGGGTTCGCCGCTGGTATGTGCATGCGGGTCACCGGAGCGCGCGTTCCCGGCGGCGGCTGCGGACGGGGGTTCCGTGGAGGCTCCGCTGGGCTGGTCTGGTGGGCCGGTGGTGTCCCGCCGCACTCTGGTAGGCGGACGCTCGGAGCCGAGCAGGTTGATCGAGGCGAGCACCACACCGATCACGGCCAGGTAGACCCCGACGTCGAAGACCAGCGCGGTGGTCAGGTGGATGTCGAAGAGGTAGGCGTGCAGCGGCCGCAGGAACGAGCCGTCGGCCAGGCCCACCAGACCGATCCCGGTCCCGACCAGTACGCCGGAGCCGATCAGCGCCATCGGTGGCAGGCGGAACTGCTTGTCCTGCGGGGCGGCAAGGTAGCTCAGCCCGAACCCCGCCCCGCCGATCAGGGCGGAGATGAACCCGCCACCGGGCAGGTTGTGCCCCCGGACCAGGAACAGCACCGACAACACCACGACGGCGGGACCGACCCACTTCTGCAGGGTGCGGATGAAGATGGTGTTGTGGGCCGAGTCGGCCAGACCGCCGCCGTGGCGCAACGGTGGGTCCGGCCGCTGGGTTGCCAGCGGGTCCCGGGCGGCCAGGATCGCGGCCACCGTCACCCCGGCCACACCGAGCACCGTGAGTTCGCCCAGGGTATCCAGGGCGCGGAAGTCCACCAGGATCGTGTTCACCACGTTCTGCCCCCCGGAGAGGTCCTCTCCTCGCATGAGGTAGAACTCCCCGGCCGGGGACAGCGGGCGCCGGCCGGTCAGGGCCAGCACCCCTACCGTGGTGGCCGCCCCGGCGGCCAGCGCCAGGGCGCCCGCAC
Organism: Pseudactinotalea sp. Z1739; assembly: GCF_049725055.1. The sequence goes on from NZ_JBMPQA010000010.1 coordinate 167,135, forward strand.
CCAGGCGGCGCCGGTTGGAGGCCGGCCGGAATCGTTCCGGGAGTCGGCGCAGCACGAGCACCATCACCAGCACGGTCAGAATTTCCACCAGCAACTGGGTCAGCGCCACATCGGCCGCGCCCAGGACGTAGTACCACAGCGTGGTGGAGAACCCCACCACGCCGGTGACGACGATCGCCGCCACCCGGGTGGGGGCCAGCACCGCACCGGCCACGCCGCCCACGATCAGGACCACCAGGAGCCAGTCCAGTGGTTGGCTACGGGTCCCGACCACCTGGGGCAACCCGGCGAACCGGGCCAGGCCCACCACGGCGATCAGCACGATCATCACCATCGGGACGGCCAGGTGCCGGGCCGGGGCGTTGGAAGCCGTCGGGGCACCGGCACGCACCCCCAGGCTGATGATGCCCCGCCGGGTGGCGTCCACCACGCCCAGCGCCGAGAACGGGAAACTGCGGGCCTGCATGATCACGTCGATACGCCCTCGGGCCCGGATCGCCACGGCACCGAATCCGACCGCGATCGCCGAGAGGACCAGCGCCACGTTCAGCCCGTGCCACAGGGCCAGGTGCACCTCGATACCGGTACCCGCGGCAGCCCCGGCGGCCGTAGCGACCAGGGTGTCCAGCAGGAACGGTGCCACACCCACCACCAGGCCGGCCAGGCCGGGCAGGGCGGCCATCAGCCAGAACGGCACCGCGGCCTCACGCGGCTTCCTCTCAGAACGTGGCTCGGCGCCCCCGGCGGCCGGCGCGGCTGCATCATCCGCAGCGGCCGCCACCGACTCGGAGCGCGAGGCCGGGGAGGCCGGCCGGGCCAGCAGCCCCCACAGGATCCGTCCGGAGTAGGCCACCGTAAACACCGAGGCCACCACGGCCACCCCGGCCAACACCGGGCCCCAGGGTCCCTCGACGCTGAGGAACGCCTCGTACAGGTTCTCCTTGGAGACGAATCCCAGCAGCGGCGGGATGCCGGCCATCGAGGCCACCGTGGCCACCAACGCCACCGCGGTGAGCGGCATCGCGCGCACCACCCCGCCGATGCGGCGCAGGTCCCGGCTGCCGGCCTGACGGTCCACCACACCGATCAGCATGAACAGCGACCCCTTGAACAGTGCGTGGGCGACGGTGTGCACGACACCGGCCACCATCGCCTCCTGCGTGCCCACCCCGATCACGGCCACCAGCAGACCCAGTTGGCTCACCGTGGAGTAGGCGGCCAGTTCCTTCAGGTCATGCTGGCGCAACGCCACCACCGCCCCCAGCACGGCGGTGGTCAGTCCCGCGCTGATCAGCAGCACGTTCCAGATGGGCACCTGGGCGAAGGCGGCGGAGAAACGCAACAGCAGGTAGATCCCCGCCTTGACCATCGCGGCGGCGTGCAGGTACGCGCTGACCGGGGTGATTGCGGCCATCGCATCGGGCAACCATGCGTGGAAGGGGAACTGGGCGGACTTGGTGAACGCCGCCAGCACCACCAGCACCAGCACCGTGGTGGTCAGGACGCCATGCTCGGCCCAGATCCCATCGGTAAGGATCGCGCTGAGCCTGGTGGTGCCGGTGGCCACCACCATCACCACCACCGCGGCCAGCAGGGATAAGCCGCCGGCCACGGTCACCAGCAAGGTGCGGATGGCGGGCTCGCGTGCGCTCGGGCCGGAGCGTGCGATCAGGAAGAACGAACACAGGGTGGTGATCTCCCACGCCACGAACATCACGACTACGTCGTCAGCCAGCACCAGCGCCAGCATCGCGGCGGCGAAGGCGCTCATCCAACCGTAGAAGCCGGCATGGGGTCCCCTACCCAGGTAGCGAGCGCTGTAGGCAAGCACGATCGCGCCGATCCCGAGCACCAGCAGCGCGAATACCAGCGAGAGCCCGTCAAGGCGCAGCATCAGGTGCACATCCAGGGTGGGCATCCAGGGCACGGTCTGCACCACCGGCGACCGACCGAACACCTGGGGGGCCAGTGCCGCGACCGCCGCGCACAGTCCGGCCAACCCGGCGCCCAGCAGCCAGCCGGCGCCCGCGCCCAGGGCGCGGCCGGCGAACGGCGCCACCAGCGCCAGCAGGGCCGCGCCGGCCAGGATTGTCACCAACACCAGGACCTCACTCGGTTCGTCGTGGGTTCGCAAGCGGCCTTCGGGCCCGGTTGGGCGCTCCTAGCCGCGGCTCAACGTCCACCGCTCGGGTGGTGCGGCTCCTGCGAGTTGGGCGCCCCAGGTGCAGACCTGACCGTTCGTGCCCACCCCCGGCGGGAGCGTCCGGTGCACCGGGTTGAAACCCGTTCCGGCAGGGGTGGTCACGGAGCGCATCGTTCGATGATAGCTGCCGCGGCGGGGTGGCTGAGCGACCCTCCCGGTACGACTGATCTGATCCAGCCCCCACTCACCGGTTCGGCAGCCCGGCCCGGTTGCGCCCGGTGGCGACGGGCCTGCCCTCCGGGGCGGCCGGCGCTAGCGTGGGCGTCGATGCTCCCTCCCCGCCTCCGACCGGCGCACCACCGCCCCCGCCTGCGGCTCCTCGGCGTCGCCCTGGCACTTGGGGTCATCCTGACGGCCTGCGCTTCCGGTGCGACCCAGCCCTCCCCCACCGAGGAACCGGCCGAGGATGCGATCCGGATGGCCGCGGTGGGCGACTCGATCACCGACGCCAACAGTCCGGATCTGCCGGCCGGAGAGGTGGGCACCGAATCCTGGGTGGGCTACGCCGTCGGCCCGCAGGTGCGGTTCGTCGGCGGCTGGGCGGTGTGGGGCGCCTCCACCGAGCAGATGGCCTCCGAGACCCCGGCGCTGGAGGCCGACGTGCTGGTCATCCTGGCCGGCACGAACGATGCCGGGCGGATGCCGCACGAGCAGATCGGGTCGAACCTGGCCCGGATCGCTGAGGTCGCCGGGGTGGAGGAGGTGGTGCTGTCCTCGGTGCCGCCGATCGACTCGGCTCCGGAGGCAGCCACCGAGTTGAACGAGTTCCTGCGGGGTTTCGCCGCCGATCAGGGGTGGACGTGGGTCGATGCCGCCGCCGGGTTACGTGCCGGGGACCGGTTCGCCGAGGGGATGGCCGACGACGGCGTGCACCCCACCGCTGCGGGCGCGGAGGTACTCGGAGAGGCCATCGGTGCAGCGGTGCTTGAGGCTGGGTCGTGAGGAAATCCGTGCGGCAGCCCGGCGGTGGGAAGGCCGTCGCCCGTGACGGACGACGGCGGAGGGCACCCGCGTGACAGGGCGCGACGATAGGGTGGCCGGCGTGAGTGAACGCAAGGACCCCCCGACGGTGATCAAGGATCCGATCGTGTGGATCGATTGCGAGATGACCGGTCTCGATCCGGTCAACGACGCGCTCGTGGAGATCGCGGTGATCGTCACCGACTCGGAGTTGACCGCATTTGACGCGGGCCTGGACCTGGTGATCAAACCCCCGCCCAAGGCCTTGGAGAACATGCCCGAGGTGGTGGTGCGGATGCACACCGAGTCGGGACTGCTGGACCTGCTCGACGAGGGCCTCACACTGGCCCAGGCCCAGGAGCAGGTGCTGGACTACGTGCGCACCTTCGTACCCGAGGCTCGCAAGGCACCGCTGGCCGGTAACTCGGTGGGCACGGACAAGGTATTCCTCGATCGGGACATGCCCGAACTGACCGAGCACCTGCACTACCGGATCATCGACGTGTCCTCGATCAAGGAACTCGCCCGGCGTTGGTACCCCCGTGCCTACTTCAACGCCCCGGCCAAGGATGGTGGCCACCGCGCCCTGGCCGACATCGCCGAGAGCATCGACGAGTTGCGCTACTACCGCGCCATCCTCTTCCCGGACCACCCCGGACCGGACTCCGTCGCCGCCAAGACCGCGGCCAAGGCCGTCACGGAGTCCTCCACCCTGACCGGGCTGACCGGCCTGAGCCCGCGAGCCGGTGTGCGGGAGCCGGTATCCCCCGCTGGCGAGTGAGCCGGAGGGTGATGAAGCCAACGCTGCGGTAGCGCCTTGGCGGGGGCGTTCATCGACTGCGGTTGGGTACACTGGTCGGCGCCGGGTGATCCTCGGCACCTTGGTGGGTGTAGCTCAGCTGGTAGAGCGCCGCGTTGTGGTCGCGGATGTCGCGGGTTCAAGTCCCGTCACTCACCCCAATGCGAGCCCCAGCGTTTCGGCGCCGGGGCTCGCTGCGTCTCAGCGTTCGCCCGCGAGCATTGCGCACCATTCCAGGCCTCTGCGCGTGGCCCACCACCCTGATCAGGGCCGGAGCCATGGTGGGGCGTGTGCCGCCCCGACCATCCTCAGAGGCGCAGCCACGCGAAAGAGTTCAGGTCGAGTGCCTTCTGCTGCTCCAACTCGACGTCGCCTCGGGCGCGGTACCGCCGGAACGCGGCCTCCCGCGCGAGGGTCGAGTCGCGGCCGATTCCAGCACGAGGACTCTTCGCCCAGTGAATGAGCGAATGCCCTGCCGAGTACGCGACCCGACGGGGGATCAGGTGCAACTGGCTGATGGCCATCGGGACTCCTCATCGTGAGTTCTTGGGTCGCTCCTCCTCACCTCAGGCGGTGGAGGAGCATCTGTGGATGGGAATGGCGCTCGGATCGTCTCGCTTGCTCTTAATCGACCCGGGATCTCGCCGAGAATCAGCGCCGGATCACCGTTGTGATGCCTATGACCAACAACTGTGCAATCTGGAGCGCGCTCAAGGTCAAGGGCAGTGAGTTGCCGGTAGCACCGGCCTCAGCGGAGAACGTGTCCAGGGTCTGCACACCGAGGGCCCCGAGACGTTGTGCGATACCCGGAACGGCGCCTGAGGTAGACCCCAGACCAGCGGCGCATGACGGCGTCACAACCCGGCGGCGCCGTTCGCCATCCTCAGTCCGAGAACGCCCCCGCGGTCAGGTTGATCGCCGCCGAGGTGAGGGACGCGCCGGATTCGCCGGCCGCGAAGACCGCGAAGGCACCCGCCTCCTCGACCGACGGGAGACGGCCCAGCATGGTCCCGCTCTCGAGTTCGGTGAGCACCTCAGAGGCCTCGGCCTCGTCGGTGTAACTACTGCCGTAGTCGCGCGCCTGCAGGATGGACTCCCGGAATCCTCCCGTGCGGAACCATTGCACGCGGATGCCGAACTCCCCCAGTTCGACGGCGAACTGGCGGTACAGGCTCTCCACTGTGTGCCACGCGATCGCCGTCGAGCCCATCAGGGGGAATGGCGGCCCGTGCCCCACCATGGTCTGGATCACTCCGGATCCACGGTCGATCATGGTCGGGGCGACGCAGCGCACCGTGTTCATGTGTGCCCTGGCGAGCGTGACCAGGGTGCGCTCCAGGGCGCCGACGTCGAGAGCGTGCAGCGGCGTTCCCTGCGCCTCCTCGTACGTCACCGCGTTGTAGAGAACATCGATCCGACCGTCGACAGCGACAACGTCTCGGGTGAGGCGCTCAACGGCATCCGAATCCGTGACGTCCAAACCATGAGCGCGCGCTCGTCCGCCGGTGGCTGCGATGGATTCAGCAACCGCGGCTACCTTCGCTGCGGTGCGCCCGGTGAGGTGGACCGACGCACCGGAGGCAGCGAAGGCCCGGGCCACTGCGCTTCCCACCGATCCAGCTGCGCCGTGGACCAGCGCCACCTTTCCCTTCAGGCCTGACACTGTCATCGCGCCCTCCCCTGCTGCTCGTGCCCGGCCCATTATTCCCGACCGTCCAGGCTGGCAGTACTGAACCTCCTGCGAGGCATCAGCCTGTCTCATCGAGTAGGCGCACCTGCTCGGCGTCCAGGTCCAGGCGTCCGGCCTCCATGGCCAGATCGAGTTGCGCGGTGGTGCTCACCCCGACCACCGGGCGGATTCCCTGCGCCAGCAGCCAGGCCAGGACCACCTGGCTGCGGGTAGCACCGGTCTGGCCGGCGACCACATCCAGGGCCTGCAGGCGCCGGGTGTTGCCGATGTGCTCGAATGCCTCGTGCACAGGCTTGTCGGGGTTGTCATAACTGCCCGACATCAACGGACTGTACGCCCAGATCTCCAGCCCGTTCGTGCGCGCGAGGTCCCGCTGCTCGGCGTTCAGCACACCGAAGGCGTGTTCCACCCCGGGCGTTCGCAGACCCGGCCGCACGTGCAGGTACGTGGCCAGGAGTTGCAGCGCGTCGATCGGCATCGTGCCGCCGGCACGGGCCAGGCCACGAGCCTGCTCCACTCGCCAGGCCGGATGGTTCGAGGCCCCCACCCGCCTCACCTGCCCGGACGAGGTCAGCTCGCCGAGAGCCTCGACGGTCTCTGCCATCGGGGTGCTGCGGTCCTCCTGGTGGAGCCAGAACATGTCCACCTCCGCCGCCCCCATCCGCTGCAGGCTCGTCTCCAGCCCCTGCAGGATCGCGCGCCGGGATAGGCCTTCACGCTGCTGCGGCCACGAACCGGGCCACAGCGGTTCGGCGCCCACCTTCGTGGACAGGCGGATCTGGTCCCGCAGGCCCGGGCGCGCGCTCAGCCAACGGCCCAGCATCTCCTCACTGGCCCCGCCGGCACCGGAGTCGCTGAGCCAGAAGGTGTAGCAGTTCGCGGTATCGACCCATTGCCCGCCGCGCTCCACGAAACGATCCAGCAGTGCGAAGGACTGCTCCTGATCGATTCGGGTGCCCAACAACATCGCGCCGAATACCAGTGGAGAGTTCATCGTGGTGGTGTCCATGGCGGATAACTGTGCAACCTGAAGCGCACTCAAGGTCAAGCACCCGTTTTTTCCTCCATCCTGACCGGCCCGAACCCCGCCCGAGGAAAACCTTGACCTGGAGTGCACTCCAGGTAGCACCATGAGTGCATGAGCGAGATGCACGCCCCCCTGGAGCGCGAGTCGATCGGCGAGGTGGCCCATCGCACCGGGATACCGGTGGAGACGTTGCGCTTCTACGATCGCAGCGGTCTGCTCGGCGACCTACCCCGCACCGCGGGGGGCCACCGCGCCTTCGACGCCGCCGCCCTGGGACTGTTGGATGTGGTGATCCGCCTGCGCCGCACCGGGATGCCGGTGAGCCAGGTACGGGACTTCGTCGCCCTGGTACGCACCGACACCGACCGGGCCGGGCGCATCGAGATCCTCCGCGCCCACCGCGCGCGAGTGGTGGACCAGATCTCCCAGCTTCAGGGCGACCTCGGCGTGATCGACTGGAAGATCTCCGCCTACACCGCGGCGGAGCAGGGACGGGAGATCCCGGAGCCACCTGCCCGGTGGCCCGCCGTGACGGACCTACTGCCACCACTCGATGACCTGCGGGCCGGGGAGAGGACCGGTACCGAAGGGGCCTAGATGTACCCAGCCAGGACGTTGGTGACACTCGCCGGCTTGGTTCGTTGACGTGAGGAGGACCTCCGGGTGAGGTGTGGCTTGTCGACAGTCCACATCTACTTCCCGGAGGTCCTCATGTCCCACCGTAATGCCCGCCTGACCGTCCACGGCCGCCGGTTGGTGGTCCAGCGAGTGCGCGAGGAAGGGTGGGCGGTGGCCCATGCTGCCAAGGCGATGGGGATCTCTCGTCAGTGTGCCCACCGCTGGCTCAAGCGCTACGACGCCTACGGCCCAGATGGTCTGGCCGAGCGCTCCAGCCGCCCCCATCACAGCCCACGAGCAATCCCGGCCCGGGTGGCCGAGCAGATCCTGGCCTGTCGAGGCAAGTACCGTCGCGGGCCAGACTGGATCGGCGCCGAACTGGGCGTGCCGGCCCGTACCGTGGCCAGGGTGCTGCGCCGGGCGCAGGTGCCCTACCTGCGGGAGTTGGACCCGATGACCGGTGAGCAGATCCGCGCCTCCAAGGCCACCGCGACCCGATATGAGCGCGACCGGCCCGGGGAGCTGGTCCACGTGGATGTGAAGAAACTGGGCAAGATCCCCCACGGTGGCGGCTGGCGCGCCCACGGGCGAGCCGCTGCGAACAAGACCAAGGACAAGACCCGGCGCATCGGCTATGACTATGTCCACTCCATGGTCGATGACCACACCCGCCTGGCCTACTCCGAGATCCACGACGATGAGAAAGCCACCACCTGCGCCGCTTTCCTGGCCCGGGCGGCAGACTACTTCGCCGCCATGGGCATCGTGGGGATCGAGCGGGTGATGACTGACAACGCCTTCGCCTACCGCCACGGCCGTGCCTTCATCGACGCGGTCGCTGACCTCGGGGCGGTGCAGAAGTTCATCCGACCCCACTGCCCCTGGCAAAACGGCAAGGTGGAGCGGTTCAACCGCACCCTGCAGACCGAGTGGGCCTACCGCCACCTCTTCACCAGCAACCAGGCCCGCCGCAACGCCCTTGCGCCCTGGCTGCACACCTACAACACTGAACGCCGCCACAGCGCACTCGGCGGCCTACCCCCGATCAGCCGAGTGTCACCAACGTCCTGGCTGGGTACA